>JBIISS010000215.1:0-2728 GCA_044340895.1 Microbacteriaceae bacterium | reverse complement strand
GCTCAGATTCTCGACATCCGCGACTACGGGGCAGCCAAGTACCTGGCACTTGTCACTCGCGACGGTCTCATCAAGAAGACACAGCTCACTGAGTACGACACGAACCGCACAGGTGGAATCATCGCGATCAAACTACGCGATGAAGACGAGGTCATGAAGGCGCTTCTTCTCGATGACGGCTCGGATGTTCTGCTCGTATCCCGCAAGGGAATGAGCTTGCGATTCAGTGCCACAGACGAAGCTCTTCGCCCAATGGGGCGTTCGACCTCGGGCGTCATAGGCATGCACTTCCGTGAGCACGACGCAATTCTTGACGCATCGGTTGTGAGCGACAACGGATATGTGTTCGTGGTGACTGAGGGCGGATACGCCAAACGAACATCCGTCGATCAGTATCGACTGCAAAACAGAGGCGGCCTCGGAATCAAGGTGGCGAAACTCAGCGATGAACGCGGTGACTTGGCAGGCGCCCTGATCGTCTCGGACGACGACGAGGTGCTCGTTGTTCTCGAGTCGGGCAAGGTTGTGCGTTCCAACGTTTCTGAGGTTCCAGCCAAGGGACGCGACACCATGGGCGTAGTCTTTGCTCGGTTTGCTGACGAAGACCGAATTCTTGCCGTCGCGCAGAACAAGGAGCGCAACTTGGTCAATTCAGACGACGAAGCTCCGGACGTAACCTCAGACGAAACCTCCATCGAGTCATCCGCCGACGAGGCGAAGCCCGCCGAAGCGTAATACCCTTATCTTCGGCCCTAACGTAACCAGTAATCCAAGGACTTGATGAACATGAGCACAGCACCTGGTAGTTACACCCCGCCACCATCCACGGCGGGCCCAACTGAGAGCGGACGCAAGTTTTCGATCCCCAAGTTCGGTCGCGGCCCAAACACTCCTCGCGCTGCCAAGAAGCCCCGTGGCGGTGATGGCCCCGAAAGGCATGTTCGGCTCAAGCTGTCGTACATCGACTTTTGGTCGGCGCTCAAGGTTTCTTTTTTGCTCGGCCTCGCTCAGGCAATCGTGACGGTTATCGCCTCTTTCTTGCTCTACATGGTCTTTGTTCAGACCGGCGTTTTCGAAACAGCGAACAACGTGGCGGGCCAGGTTCTCGGCGGCAACGACTTCGACGTACAGAGCTTTGCTTCCATGGCGCAGGTGCTCAGTTTCGCGGGTGTCGTGGGCATTTTGAACATGGTCGTGATCACCGTGCTCGGTGGCGTTATCGCCGTCATCTACAACGCGTGCGCGCGCATCGTCGGCGGAATCCAAATGGGATTTATCAACGTTCCGGACTAGGCTGTAGCACGTGCGCGGATTTTTTTTCGTTCGCTCACTCAGGTAGGCTCAACTCTGGTCAAACGGGGCTATAGCTCAGGTGGTTAGAGCGCTTCACTGATAATGAAGAGGTCCCAGGTTCAAGTCCTGGTAGCCCCACACCCGTTTCCCACGGGGCCTTAGCTCAATTGGCAGAGCACCTGCTTTGCAAGCAGGGGGTTAGGAGTTCGATTCTCCTAGGCTCCACAAACAAGAAGACCCGCCCTCCACGGCGGGTCTTCTTGTTTGGTTGCGCAGCATTCTAGAAGCAGCGTCACTGTGTCGCGAAAGGGCGCCTCGACAGAGTCACCAATCGGGGGCTTTCTCAGAATGCGCATCGAGGAAATGTGTAAACTCGTTTGCTAAATCCGAGAACCTTGCTGAGGAGAATCCGAGTGAATACCAAGAAGCTGTTTGCGGCAGTTGCCGCCTCGTCAATTGCGTTGGCGGGGGTCGTCCTGGTGTCATCGTCGGCACAGGCGCTAGAAACCTACACAAGCGTCGCCACAGCATCGTCGCAGACATTTGCCAACGGCACGACGGCCACCGCGTCTTTTGCAAATAATGGAGCGTATGTTGCGGGTGGGTTCAATGGACAAAGCACGCTCGGGTACAAAATCACGGCGGACGACAACAGCTCCGTGACGATAACCTTCTCTAGTTCGCAAAGTGGCTGGACCGGAATTTCGGACCTCCGTCTCTACTACGGCTGGCTAAACGAGGGCGACTACTCGCAAGTTTTGACGAATCTGGCCCCGGGAGGACTTGATCTCACCGATTCGAGCATCCTCATCTCGAGCTCGAACTCGTGTGTACCGGGTGTGTGCCCTGGGGCGCCGACGTACACCGCCACCGGCCTGATTAAGGCTCCCGATGGCTCGGCCGGCAACAGCTACATCGGCAACATCCAACTTCACTTTGCCACGCCCATCACGTCGATCACGGTCCTAGGCCCGGCAGACCGCCCCGCACCCGGCGGGAGCTACGGAGCAGGCCTAAACGGCATCGGATTCTCCATTCCTGTGGTGACGCACACGGTCACGTTCAATTCCAACTATGGAACTCCGACGACGACGACTCAGACCAAGGGTGTGCCGACGAACCTTGACGCCAACGCGTTCTCTCGCACCGGCTTCGAGTTTGACGGTTGGAACGACCAGCAAGACGGTCTGGGCACCGACTACACCGACGGTCAAAGTTATGACTTTGCGGCCGACCTGACACTCTTTGCCCAGTGGACGAGCCTCTCGGCGGCGCGCACGGTGACGTTCAACCCGAATGGTGGTTTAGGAACGATGGCTCCGCAAAGCCACGAGGGCACAACGAATCTGTCTCCGAATACGCTGACCCGGGAGGGCTTCACCTTCATTGGGTGGAATACCCAGCAGAATGGCCTGGGCACTCCGTATGTCGACGG
>JBIISS010000214.1:0-2740 GCA_044340895.1 Microbacteriaceae bacterium | reverse complement strand
CTTTGCCCAGCAGCTTGTCGGCGAGTAACAACGCAGGCATCGCTTTGGGAACACCGTCGAGAGTGGATGATCGCTCCGATTTCTCCTCGCGCTTGGACTGCTCCCACACAGCCACGACCTCGTCGGGAGTGTCGGCGGTGACATCCCCAAACACGTGTGGGTGACGCGAGCGCATCTTGGCGCTCGTGTGTGCGGCGACATCCTGAACAGTGAATTCTTCGCCCGCAGTCTTGCCCGCGAGGTCGGCGTGAAAAAGCACCTGGTACAACACGTCACCGAGCTCCTCGAGCATGTCATCACGGTTGCCCGACTCAATCGCATCGATGAGCTCGTAGGTCTCCTCGAGCAGGTAGCGAACGAGCGACTCGTGGGTCTGCTCGGCACACCAGGCGCATCCGTCAGCAGACCTCAGTCGGTCGATAACGCTGGCCAATTCGGCAACCGCGTCAGAGGCAGAGCCGTGTGTTGATTCGGAAAAGATGGGGCTGCTCATCAGGTTCCCTCCCAGGTGCAGCCCCATCTTCTCACTCGCAGAGAGTGTCGACGTGATGTGACGCTCTCGCGTGACGGATCCCGCCAGCCAGAGACATGGCCGGCGGGATCCGTGCTTTAGGCCGCCTTCTTCAAGCGGCGACGAAGCGCACCGAGCTGCTTCGTCATCTCGACCGGCAGACGATCGCCGAACGTGGAAAAGAACTCCTCCGTCTGGTCGCACTCGTCGAGCCAGGATGGAGGATTCACATTGAAAAGCTTCATCATCGCCCCACGTGGCATTTCGATCCCCTCGAGGTTGAACGAACCACGAGCGGGAACGATTCCGATTGCGGCTTCGTAGGTCTTGGCTGTGCCCTCAACGCGACGGCAAATCCATTCGAGCACGCGGGAGTTCTCGCCAAACCCGGGCCACAAGAACTTGCCGTTGTCGTCTTTGCGGAACCAGTTGACCTGGAAAATCTTTGGCGCGTTCTTGCCGAGGCCCTTACCCATGCTCAACCAGTGACCCCAGTAATCGGCCATGTTGTAACCACAGAAGGGGAGCATCGCGAACGGGTCGCGCCGCAACGCACCGACCGTGCCCTCGGCGGCAGCCGTCTGCTCGCTCGACATGGTTGCTCCGAGAAACACGCCGTGCTTCCAGTCGAACGCTTCCGCGACGAGAGGAACGTTGGTTGCACGACGGCCACCAAAGATGATGGCGTCGATGGGAACGCCCGCGGACTCGAACCAGTCGTCCGACAGTGTTGGGCACTGTTCGACGGGAACCGTGAAGCGCGCATTTGGATGCGCCGCCGGACGACCAGAGCTGGGAGTCCAGTCGTCGCCGCGCCAGTCAATGAGGTGCTCGGGAGCCTTGTCGGTCATCCCCTCCCACCAGACATCTCCATCATCGGTGAGCGCGACGTTTGTGAAGATCGTGTTGCCCCAGAGCGTGTCCATCGCGACCTCATTCGTGGCGTACCCGGTTCCGGGAGCGACACCGAAGAAGCCTGCCTCCGGATTGATAGCGAAGAGGCGCCCGCCTTTGCCAGGTCGCAGCCACGCGATGTCATCACCGATGGTCTCGGCTTTCCAACCGGGTATGGTCGGCGTGATCATCGCCAGGTTCGTCTTGCCACACGCAGACGGGAACGCAGCCGCCACATGGAAGACCTTGCCGACCGGGTTGGTCAACTTGAGAATGAGCATGTGCTCGGCCAGCCAACCTTCTTGCTTGCCCATGAACGAACCGATGCGCAACGCGAAACACTTCTTTGACAGAAGGGCGTTGCCACCGTAGCCAGATCCGTATGACCAGATCTCTCGAGACTCGGGAAAGTGGCAGATGTACTTGGTCGTGTTGCACGGCCATGGCACATCGGCGATGATGTTGCCGACCGCGTCAATCAGTGGCATGCCCACCGAGTGCACTGCGGGGACCCAGTTGGTATCATCG
Organism: Microbacteriaceae bacterium; assembly: GCA_044340895.1. Classification (GTDB taxonomy): domain Bacteria; phylum Actinomycetota; class Actinomycetes; order Actinomycetales; family Microbacteriaceae; genus RFQD01. The sequence continues at coordinate 807 of JBIISS010000214.1, read as the reverse complement.
TCGATTTGACGCAGAGCGTCGTCTCCCATGCGCGTCATGATGCGCATGTTCAACACCGCGTAGGGCGAGTCGGTCAGTTGGATGCCCACCTGTGAGATCGGGCCGCCGAGCGGGCCCATCGAAAAGGGGACAACGTACATCGTGCGACCACGCATGCAGCCGTCAAACAGCTCCCGCAGTTTGTCAATCATCTGATCGGGGTCGCGCCAGTTGTTCGTGGGGCCAGCGTCCGCTTCATTGACCGAGCAGATGAAGGTTCGGTCTTCAACTCGAGCGACATCGTCGGGATCACTACGCACCAGAAAGCTGTCGGGGCGCAGCTCCGGATTTAGCTGAGTCATCACGCCCTGGTCGATGAGCTGGCGCGTGAGTTCGTACCACTCAGCTTGGCTGCCGTTGCACCATCGAATGTCGGCCGGCTTCGTCAACTCGACGATGTCGCTCAGCCAGTGCAGCAAAGCTCGGTTGGTCACCATTTCGGGTGCGTTAAGGTCAATTGCGGTTTTCACGTTGTCTCCCGTGGTAGCGCGTCGTTGCGATGGAACGCCCCGAACGAGGGTTCGAAAGCGAATAATCGATTGTCTTTCAGAAAATGCAACGTAATCCACTATTTTTGAGGCCTGTGAGTAGAAAGATTCGTGATTTTTTCCGTATAGTCAAAATATGCCGTCTCAACTCTTACTCTTGGGCAAACGCATCCGTCATTTTCGGGCTCTCGCCGGCTTGACACTTGACCAGGTCAGCGACGCGACCGGGATTGCCGCCAGCCAGCTGTCCCTCGTCGAAACGGGGAAGCGCGAACCGAAG
>JBIISS010000213.1:0-2761 GCA_044340895.1 Microbacteriaceae bacterium | reverse complement strand
CTCATCGACGGCGCGAGTGGCACGGGCAAGACGATGCTCGCGAGCGAAATCGAGCGCGAGCTATCCGTTGCCGACGCGCCACTCGTGATTCACATGGATGACCTCTACCCGGGGTGGGATGGGCTCGCGCAGGGAATCCAGAACCTGCACGACTGGATTCTCTTGCCCCGATCTATTGGCCACCCCGTTGTCTCGAAGCGATATGACTGGGCCACCAAGAAGTTCGGTGACGAGTTCACGCTCGATACGACCAAGACGTTGATTGTCGAAGGATGCGGCGCTCTGGGCCTCGGTGCTCACACGTTCGCCGACCTCAGCGTGTGGGTTTCGGCGGATGATGACCTTCGTCGCAGTCGTGCCCTCGCGCGCGACCCCGCCGAGGATTTCGCCCGCCACTGGGATGCCTGGGATGACCAATTCACCGCGCACGTGGAGCGCGATTCGCCTGAACTCCGCGCGAACGTGCATGTCCGCTCGGGTGGGTAGGCTATCCGGCATGAGTAATTCACAACCGCACGATGTTTTCTACACCGCGGAGTTCGTCGATGGCCCCCTCTCGGGCGATTCCCAAGAACGCGTTCTGGTGCACGGAAAGCACGACGTCAAATTGAGCGTTGTCGCCCTCGTCGACGGCCTCGAGTCGATTTTCCGTTACAACGAGCTCGAAACTCGCGAGATTCAGGGAAAGCTGCACGTCAAGTACACCTTTGACGCAGGAATCAGCGACCCGTTCGAGTCGGAAGACGAAAACGAGTAGCTGACTGACTCGGCGCCTCGCGAGTCGCCCTTAATGCATGAAAGCCCGGACTCTGTCCGGGCTTTCATTTTTTGTGGGGTGAGTAACGGGACTTGAACCCGCGGCCACCTGGACCACAACCAGGTGCTCTACCAACTGAGCTATACCCACCATGTGCCGGCCCAAGGGCCAACAACGTGTCCAAGCCTATTACACGAGGTCGGGGTACTTTTCTCCCACGAAAAGTGCCGCCTTTTGGGCATCCTCGGTCGAAACCTCACCAGCGTTGTCGAGCAGGCTGGCTCGGTAGTAGTCGAGCTCACGAATCGATTCACGAATGTCATCGAGTGCGCGGTGACCGTTGCGCTTAGCGGGAGCGTTGAAGTACACGCGGGGTTGCCAGCGTCGTGCAAGCTCCTTGATCGTTGAGACGTCAATCGTTCGGTAGTGCAAACGCGCTTCGAGTTGCGGCATGTATCGAACAAGAAAAGCGCGGTCGGTTCCGACCGAGTTGCCGGCAAGAGGAGGTCGGGAGCCTTCGGGCAGCAGGTCCGCCAGATAGTCGAGCACCTTGGCTTGTGCTTCGTCGACGGATACTCCGCCATCGATCTCGATAATGAGACCGGAGTTTGTGTGCATTTCGCGAACAAAATCACCCATGTTGTCCAGCGCCGACTGGTGTGGCTTGATCACCAATTGGAGCCCTGAGTGCAGGGGAGTGAGCTGCGAATCCGTGACAATAACGGCGATTTCTACCAACTCGTCGATGTCGAGATCGAGCCCGGTCATTTCGCAGTCGATCCAGACGAGAAGGTCGTTGTTTGCCATGCGCGCAAGTTTACGCGCGCGGGTGCGACAGAGTTCATTTGGCCTCTCGCCATCTTTTACAAATCTTGGATATTCGTGATTAGGTTGGGCCCCAGAGCGCCGATACTCTGAGAGCACGCAAGCGAGCTAGGGGAAGAGTCGTGCGAACGTCGAACCGGACCACCGCGCCAAAATGGCGAGGTCTGGTTGTCGTGGGCTCACTCGTTGCGTCGATGCTCATGCCGTTCTCTTTCGGGTCGGCCAGCGCCAACGAGCCTGTGCCTGAAGCGACCAGCACCCCCACAGCGACGCCGACTGAATCCCCAGTGTCGTCGAGCTCTCCTTCCCCAACACCGGTCGTGTCGGCGCAGCCGACTCCGCCGGCTTCGGGCGAAGAGATGGTTTCTGGAATCATTGTGAAGTACCGTGCGGATGTGGCTGCAGCCCAGCCCGTCGGCCCGAACCTGGGACCGGTTGGCGCAGAACTCGTCACCAGCGCGGACATTGCCGTCGCGACTCCACTCGCTGAAGGGTTGACGACCCTCAAGCTGGTCACCCCCGTAGACGTTGAGTCTGCAGAGATGGCTGCCCAGCAACTCGAGCAGGACCCCCGAGTGCTGTGGGCGGAACCTGACCGCATGCGGTATGTGATTGCCGACCCGGTGCGCCCGGCTTCCTCAACCGTCGACATCACCGTCTCGGGAATCGACGGATCCGCGACCAAGTCCAACGCCTTCACCTACAGCGACGGTGCGCCGACGGTTATTTCGCTTTCTGTCACCATGGGTCCGGTCACGGGCGGAACGTCCGTTGTGCTGTCGGGAACGAATCTCGTCGGCACAACGAGCCTCACAGTTGGAGGGTCGCTCGCGACACTGGTCTCGTCGACGTCGACAACGCTGACGTTCACGACACCTGCAAAATTGGCCGGAACATATGACGTCGTCGTTCAGAATGCGTTGGGTTCGGCGACACTGTCCGCAGCATTTACCTACATCGCGGCACCGACCATTTCATCCATCGCGCCCATTGCGGGCGGGATGACCGGCGGTCAACTGATTACCATCACCGGCACAAACCTTGCCTTGACGTCATCGGTCAGGTTTGGCTCAGCAACGGTCACGCCGTCGTCCGTATCGGCCACATCGGTTGAGGTGACCACGCCGCAGGCCGCGGCGGCTGGCGCTGTCAATGTCGTACTTACCACCCCGGGCGGAA
>JBIISS010000027.1:0-9599 GCA_044340895.1 Microbacteriaceae bacterium | reverse complement strand
GTCACGAACATTCAGCGCACCAAACGTGCGTGACTTCTTCGACCTCGCCGATGCACTGCTAGCCGAGTCGAGCATCGCCAGTGCCCTTGCTTTTGTTCCTCGCACGGCCCTTGCTCGCCTCGCGCAAGCTGACGTTCGGCCGAACGACGAGCTCTTGCTTCGACTTGGACTCGTGACCGGGTCACCCGACACGGCGATTGTTGCGATGGACGAAGTCACGCAGGTCGCTCGCGCACTGTGTGCGCAACTGAACATGACCGCTGACGACGTTCCGCCCGCAGAGTCGGAATCTTTGGTTGCCGGCGCTGGAGACGAAAGTGCCAAACAGGAAACCGCCGGTATCGAGCGAGGGCTCGCGCTCACCACCGCCCTTGACGATCTCGTGCACGCAATCCTCGCTCGCCCTGCTCGTCGCATGTCCACGGGCCTGCTCGCGGCCACAGACAACGCTCGGCTGAGCGGCACAGTGGAACACATCGGCATGCCGATTGCGCGTGCCATCGACTTGGCTGAGAACTCGGGCTTGATCAGCCTCGTCGACGGCTGGTGGATGACCGCCCCCGCGTTCGACGAGTGGCGCGCGGGCAGCCCTGCTCAACGCTGGGTAGACCTCGCCTTCGGTTGGCGCAACGCGCTTGACTCCCGCGTCGTGCAGATTCTCAGAGGTAGGTCGTTGTGGGTGGATGAGCTCGTTGACTACACGCGCTGGTTGTTTCCGCTCGAATCGCAGTGGATTGTCGACTTGGTCACGCGTGCGACGAGCGACGCCGAGCTTCTCGGGCTCGTCTCGCGTGGCACCCGACACGAGACGGCGCGTGCCGTGCTCGAACCAGATACCGCAACGTCGCGAGAGAACGTTCTCACTCGAGCGACAGCGGCACTTCCTGAGCCGGTGAATGTCGTCTATGTGCAGAATGACCTGACCATCGTGGCACCCGGCATGCTCCGCGTGGAGACCGAGCAGCTACTGCGGCGCATCTGCGACGTCGAGCACTCCGGTTTAGCATCCACTTTTCGACTGAGTGTGTCGCGCCTCTCGGCCGCCATGACCAACGGCATGACCGCAGCGCAGATTGTCCAGGAACTTCAGGCCCTGTCGGCAACACCGCTTCCGCAACCGGTCGTGTATCTGATCGAAGATACCGGCGCGCGATTTGACGCCATCCGTGTGCGCCCGTGGGGCAACGGCGCACTCGTCACCTGTCGAGATGCGGCTCTCCTCGAACTACTGCTCGCAGACTCCGCCCTGTCAACACTGAACTGGGACCGAGTATCAGACTCCACTGCAACAACCCGCCACGACCCCGTCACAACTCGTGAACTTCTCGTTGCCGAAAAGCACCCAGCCGTGCTCGAAGACGACGAGGGGCAACTCGATGCCTCGCCACGAATCCTCCCCTTGCCGATGTCGACAAAGACTCCGGTGGTGCCCGTCTTGCACGCGCTCGTCGACCGACTCATCGCCTCGACGTCAACCGAGACCGGCAGCTTCAGTCACCTCGACGATGCCACTGCGTGGCGCGAACGGCAGATTTCGCTCGCCATTCGAGAGAAGTCGACACTGCTACTCACCTTCGATATGCCCGATGGCACCCAAAAGTCATTGACGGTCATCCCCCTGTCTCTGGCAAACGGCCGACTCCGTGCCAAAGACATGGTCACCGAGGTCGAGCGCACACTGCCCATGGCGAGTATTTCGGGACTAGCAACTCCAGAGAGCGTAGGAAAAGTATGACCGAGGGGCCACTGATTGTTCAGAGTGACCGGACAGTGCTGCTCGAGGTGGCGCACAAGTCCGCATCTGACGCTCGCCACGAACTTGCCGTTTTCGCCGAACTCGAACGCGCGCCCGAACACATTCACACGTACCGAATCACGCGTCTCGGTCTGTGGAATGCGCGCGCAGCGGGCCACACCGCCGACGAAATCCTCGCGACGCTGGAGCGCTATTCCAAGTTTGCGGTTCCCGCCACCGTTTCGATTGACATCACCGAAACGATGAATCGTTACGGTCGGTTGACGATTGAGCGGGATGCGGACGGCAACCTGCTGCTCGCTGGAACCGATCCGGCGGTTCTCGCCGAGGTGGCCAAATCTAAGAAGACAAGTGAGCTCGTCTCGGCACGCCCGGATGGCAAGTATGACGTGGTGCCGTGGGCGCGCGGACAACTCAAGCAAGAACTCCTCAAGCTGGGGTGGCCCGCAGAAGACAAAGCCGGGTTTCGCGACGGCGCACCGTTCGATATCGACCTCAAGACCGACGGATGGAGTCTGCGGCACTACCAAGAGAAGGCCGTGAACAATTTTCTCGCCGGCGGATCTGGTGTGGTCGTTTTGCCGTGTGGTGCCGGCAAGACGCTCGTGGGCGCGGCCACGATGGCTCGCACCAATACCGACACGCTCATTTTGGTCACGAACACGGTTTCCGCTCGCCAGTGGCGTGACGAACTGCTCGCCCGCACGTCGCTGACTGCGGAAGACGTCGGCGAGTACTCCGGTCAGACAAAAGAAATCAAGCCGGTGACCATTGCCACCTACCAAATCCTGACGGCCAAGCGCGGCGGTGAATTCGCTCACCTGTCATTGCTCGACGCCAAGGACTGGGGGCTGGTGATCTACGACGAGGTGCATTTGCTTCCGGCGCCGGTCTTCAAGCTCACTGCGGAACTCCAGGCTCGACGCAGACTCGGACTCACGGCGACGCTCGTGCGCGAAGACGGACGCGAGTCCGACGTGTTCTCACTCATCGGGCCCAAGCGCTTCGATGCACCGTGGAAAGAAATCGAAGCAGAAGGGTTCATCTCCCCCGCAGTTTGTAAAGAGATTCGCATTGATTTGCCCCAGGATGAGCGGCTCCGGTACGCCGCGGCAAGCGACGCTGACCGCTACCGCATGGCCGCGTCGAGCCCGGAAAAACTCGCCGTCGTGAAGCGCCTGATTGCTGATCATCCGCAAGATCAGATTCTTGTTATTGGGCAGTACCTCGATCAGCTCGCCGAACTCGGCGCTGCGTTGGACGTGCCCGAGATTACGGGGGCGACGCCGGTGGATGAACGCGAACGCCTGTTCGGAGCATTCCGTGCGGGCGAGATTCGCGTGCTTGTGGTGAGCAAGGTTGCTAACTTCTCGGTCGACCTTCCCGAGGCGAGCGTGGCGATTCAGGTATCGGGCGCCTTCGGTTCACGACAAGAAGAGGCACAGCGCCTGGGGCGAATATTGCGTCCGAAGAAGTCGGGTCGCACCGCAACTTTTTACACACTCGTGGCACGAGACACAATCGACCAGGATTACGCAGCCAACCGCCAGAGATTTCTCACCGAACAGGGCTACGCCTACGAGATTGTGGATGCCCACACTCTCTAATCAAAGCGTCAGGTAGTTTTTGCTTGCTCACAGTTAGCATTCAGGAAACGCGCAGTATCGTCGGGGTTATGGAAGGTCCAAAAATCCTCATTGTTGACGACGAACCCAACATTCGTGACTTGCTTACGACGAGTCTTCGGTTCGCCGGGTTCCGCGTGCAGGCTGTCGCCAACGGCGCGTCTGCCATCTCGGCCGTTCTTGCGAACGAGCCGGATCTGATCATCCTCGACGTCATGCTCCCAGACATGAACGGCTTCTCGGTGACGAAGCGCCTGCGCGAGGCTGGCTACACCTCTCCCATCCTGTTCCTCACAGCGAAAGACGACACGCAGGACAAGATCACCGGCCTCACGGTCGGTGGCGACGACTACGTGACCAAACCGTTCAGCCTCGACGAAATCGTCGCGCGCATCAAGGCGATTCTGCGCCGCACCGCAGTGGCCGAAGAGGAATCCGTCATCAAGGCGGGCGAGATCGTGATGGATCAGGACACGCACGAGGTGCGTATCGGTGATGCTGCGATTGAACTCAGCCCAACGGAATTCAAACTTCTGCGCTACCTCATGCAGAACCCCAACCGCGTGCTCTCGAAGGCTCAGATTCTTGATCACGTGTGGGAGTACGACTTCAACGGTGACGCGGGAATCGTGGAATCGTACGTGTCCTACCTGCGCCGCAAGCTAGACCAGTTCTCGGCCGAACCGCTGATTCAGACAAAGCGCGGCTTCGGTTACATGCTTCGGGTGGCAAAGTAGTCATATGTCACTAGCGCTTCAGGATCGCCTCGACGCGATTTCGTTGCGCACGAAGGTCACCGCGGTCACAGTTCTGCTGCTGACCGTGGGACTTCTCGTGTCGGGAATCGGCACGATGGCCATGCTCAGGCCGGCTCTCATTGGGCAGCTCGACAGTCAGGTCAACGCCGTAGCTGTCGAGCTTTCCCGCATGCTGGATGATTCAAGCGAGCCGGGAACAAACTCCTCGACGCCGAGCGACTATTTCTACGCTCTCTACGCCGAGGATGGAACTCTCCTCGTTCGCAACTGGGCCGACAAAGGGCTCGGGCTTCAGCCGGCCATCGCGTCGACGTGGGCGGCCGATGACACGCAGCAATTGGGCGGTCGAATCTTCGTCGTCGATAGCATCGACACTCGCACCACGTTCCATGCCGTCGCAACCGCAGTTGTTTTTCAAGACCTGTCGGGCGAGCGCGGATCACTCATCGTCGCCGCACCCACGTCGAGCCTTGATCGACTGTTGACCACCTATCTGTCGATCTTCCTCGGCTTCGGCATTGGAGTCGTCATCGTCGGCGCGTTGCTCACGAGATTCCTGGTGACCACGACATTTGCTCCCCTTCGAGAGGTTGAACTCACCGCCGCCGCTATCGCCGACGGTGACTTCAGTCAGCGCCTCCCGGGGGCCACCCCCAACACAGAAGTTGGACGACTCAATAGAGCCCTGAACATCATGCTCGGTCGAATCGACCGCGCGTTCGCTGAACGCAACCGCGCACTGTCGCAGATGCAACGTTTCGTTGGTGATGCCTCTCACGAGCTGCGCACTCCCCTGGTTTCGGTGCGTGGCTACGCGGAGCTCTACCGCATGGGAGCACTGCCCAAGAAGCGCGACATCGAGCAGGCAATGGACCGCATCGAAAAAGAAGCGATTCGCATGGGTGCGCTCGTCGAAGACTTGCTCGCTCTCGCTCGCCTCGACGAATCTCGACCGCTCGAAGTTGCCGAGGTAGACCTCACACTCGTCGCTCATGATGCCGCTATGGATGCGCGCGCCTTCGACCCGGAACGCACCGTGTCTGTCGTGCGCAACGACGGCGCACCTCTTTCGTCACCTCTCATTATTCAGGCCAACGACGACAAGGTGCGTCAAGTCATCACGAACCTGATGGGCAATGCCCTTCGATTCACACCAGAGAAGTCGCCCCTCGAGATTGCAATCGGCGTCGACAAAGACTCCGCCACCATCTCCGTGGTCGACCACGGTGAGGGAATTCCTGCACAGATTCGAGACAAAATTTTTGAGCGATTCTGGCGCGCCGATTCGTCGCGCACCCGAGAGACGGGGGGCTCGGGGCTCGGGCTCGCTATTGTCGCGTCCATCGTGAATGCGCACAACGGAACGATTAATGTGACGCAGACACCAGGTGGTGGCGCGACCTTCACCGTGACCCTTCCTGTTCAGCACACCCCCGGCAACTAGGTAGTTTTCCGCCGCCGCGCGAGTGCGTGGAGACCTGAGGTCACGCACGGCCTACCTTCTCGACATCACGGGTCGCTTTCGATTCACTCGTGAGTGAAGGAGGATCGAACGTGACGCAGTTTCGAGTCGACAGCGATGCGGTTGCCCACGCAACGACCACAGTGCAGTCATCGGTGACGCGCATCCAAGGTGAGGTGGTTCTTCTGAGAAGTCAGCTTGCCGACCTGCAAGCGTCGTGGTCAGGCCCGGCCGCTACCGCTTTTCAGTCAACCGTCGATGCATGGCACCAAACGCAGCTGAGGGTAGAGGAAAGCTTGACTCAACTCAGCCAAACACTGTCGATGGCGGCCCGCCAGTATGCCGAGATGGAACTCGCGACAGCACGGCTTTTTGCGGGCTGATCCTGCCCCAGAGCTCACCCCGCCCATCCCCCTGTGGCCGAGGTGAAACGAGTGTGGCCCCTCCCGCGAACGGGAGGGGCCACACTTCGTATCGTGTGCGGTGGGGCTTAGAAGTCCATGCCTTCGCTGTGTCCACCCATTGGCGGAGCCTGCTTCTCGGGCTTCTCGGCAACAACTGCCTCAGTCGTGAGGAACAGCGCCGCGATTGATGCCGCGTTCTGCAACGCCGAGCGGGTTACCTTGGCCGGGTCAATGATGCCCTGGGCAACCAGGTCGCCGTACTCATCGGTTGCGGCGTTGAGGCCGTGACCGATGGGCAGCGAGCGAACCTTGTCAACGACAACTCCGGGCTCGTGACCCGCATTGATCGCAATCTGACGAAGCGGAGCTTCGATCGCAACACGGACGATGTTCACACCGGTTGCCTCGTCGCCCTTGAGCTTGAGTCCGTCGAGAACCGTGCCAGCCTGAATCAAAGCCACTCCACCGCCGGGGACGATGCCTTCTTCAACGGCAGCCTTTGCGTTACGAACGGCGTCCTCAATGCGGTGCTTGCGCTCCTTGAGTTCCACCTCCGTCGCGGCTCCAGCCTTGATGACGGCGACGCCACCAGCGAGCTTCGCGAGGCGCTCCTGAAGCTTCTCGCGGTCGTAGTCGCTGTCGGTCGTGTTGATTTCGCCACGAATCTGAGCAACGCGACCCGCAATCTGCTCGGGATCACCTGCGCCCTCAACAATGGTCGTTTCGTCCTTGGTGATAACGACCTTGCGGGCGCTACCAAGAAGTTCGAGGTCCACGGCGTCGAGCTTGAGGCCGACCTCTTCCGAGATGACCTGACCTCCCGTGAGAATGGCGATGTCCTGAAGCATGGCCTTACGGCGGTCTCCGAAACCTGGGGCCTTGACGGCAACCGACTTGAAGATTCCGCGGATTTTGTTGACAACGAGTGTCGCCAGAGCTTCACCCTCAACGTCTTCTGCAATGATGAGCAACTGCTTGCCCGTCTGTGCAACCTTCTCGATGACCGGGATCAAGTCCTTGATGCTCGAAATCTTCGAGTTGGCGATCAGGATGTAGGGGTCCTCGAAAACCGCTTCTTGGCGCTCGGGGTCGGTTACGAAGTAAGCCGAGAGGTAACCCTTGTCGAATCGCATACCTTCGGTGAGCTCAAGCTCGGTACCGAACGTGTTTGACTCCTCAACGGTGACCACGCCTTCCTTGCCCACCTTGTCGATGGCCTCGGCGATGATCGCACCAATCAGCGGGTCTGCAGCCGAAATCGACGCCGTAGCGGCGATTTCTTCTTTGGTCTCTACCTCTTTGGCGTTCTTCTGAAGCTGAGCGGAGACGGCCTCGACAGCCTTCTCGATGCCGCGACGAAGCGCAATCGGGTCGGCGCCGGCGGCTACGTTGCGAAGTCCTTCGCGAACGAGTGCCTGAGCGAGAACGGTTGCGGTCGTGGTGCCGTCACCTGCGACGTCATCCGTCTTCTTGGCAACTTCTTTGACCAGTTCGGCGCCAATGCGCTCGTAGGGGTCTTCGAGGTCGATTTCCTTAGCGATGGAAACGCCGTCGTTTGTGATTGTGGGTGCGCCCCACTTCTTTTCGAGAACAACGTTGCGACCGCGTGGGCCGAGCGTCACCTTAACGGTGTCAGCGAGAATGTTGAGCCCGCGCTCAAGACCGCGACGTGCTTCTTCGTTAAACGCAATCATCTTTGCCATGGTTGTGTTTAGCCCTCCTAGGACCAGAATTCGAAAACCGAATAATTAGCACTCAACCTATATGAGTGCTAACTCAATATTGGCAGTCTCATGCCGAGAGTGCAAACCCGGAGAGGCTACTTCTCAGGGGTTGATGCGCACAGATCCGTCTTCGCGAGGAGGCATTTCAACCCAGGTGTTTCCGGGTGCCAGGCGCACGGTCATCCCGAAATCATCGGTGAGCCTAATACGTGACTCACGAGCATCTTTCGACCATGTGGCGTGAATCGTCTTTCCGCCCGTGGATACCCACGCCTCTCCACTATCGACCATGATGGTGCGCGGCACGGGCGAATACTGCCAATCGAGGTTGACCATCATGACGACGACGTTCGTGGCAGCGATTTGCCCGCCATCGCTGTCCATGTCCGCGACGCTCGCCTCCTGAAAGCGCAAGTAGCTCGACGTCTCGGGGTTGTAGACCCAGGTCGGGTAGCGCTCGTCGCTGAAAACAACGTCGACGCTCGCGGCGGGTGCTCCGTCTCGGGCGGCAGACGATGTCTCCACCGACGACGAGTAGGCAAACATCTGAGGCGGAGGCCCCATGTCGAGGTGTGCGGCAATGATCGTCTGCGCCGCAACGCCAACGTTGTGCGGGGCGTCCTTGTCCGAGGTTCGATACAGCACGTCTTCGGCGGCTTCGCTGCCATCGATGATGTTGTACACCGGGGTGTCCAGCATCATCTGAACGAAACGTTGTTGACCGCCCGAGTACGCGACGATCCCTCCGAATGGAGAGATGATGTCGGGATCCATCGGGCGAATCGAACGAACCGGTCCGATTTGAACCGGGATGTTCGACTGCCAGATCGCGACGTACCGAGTCAATCCGCCTTCGACGAGTTCCTCGAAAACGATGTCCGCGAACTGCAGCCCGTACTGCGGACGCGCCTCTTCGTGGTTGTCGACCTTCGCCGCGAGTGAGGGGTTCGCCAGGGATCCCGCAGCGACTGTTGTTCCGCGCAACGGAGCGAGTCCCGTCGGATCCGGCGCCTTGTATGACGACGTGTAGCTCGGCACCGGCATCGTCTGGCTACCGATGCACGCCGACAGGCTGGTAGCACTCAGAGCGGCGAGAAGGATTGCGGTCACAAACCGCGTGCGGGTCACAGACTCAGACTAACGGCGCAGTGTCGTCCGTCACGTGCGACGTGCAATTCTTTAGACGACGTTAGGCGAGCTTGACCGACTCGGCCTGGGGTCCTTTGTTGCCCGTTCCAACCTCGAAAACGACTTTCTGGCCCTCCTCGAGCACCTTGTAGCCGTTCATGTCAATCGCCGAGTAGTGAACGAACACGTCCTGCTCATCACCGTCTACGGTGATGAAACCGTAGCCCTTTTCAGCGTTGAACCACTTAACGGTTCCAGTCGCCATGTGTTTCTCCCAATGCTGTCAAAGCCGGCGAACGCACCGCGCGTGAACCGTTGCCTGATACTACCGGCGCGCATATCGAAAGCGGGAGGGGGTAAACAAGAGTTTTCATCGCGAAAAAGTAACGATTTAGTTGGCTGTTTCTGTTGCTAACGGAGTTGCGACGGGCGCAGCCGTCTGAAAATAGCTGCTTCCGACGATGACCGAGATCTTTGCTTGTGTACCCGCGAAGGCTGAGGTTCGTTCAACGTCGGCGCCGCCACCCAAGGCACGCGCGATTCCCCGTGCGGCGCCCTCAACAGCTGGGTCGCCGTAGTACACCATCGTCTTTTCGACAATCTCAGTCGCGTTGGACTTCGTTCCGATGAGCACGCCGTCGGCGGCAAGCTGGTCTGCGACTCGCGTCGCCGCTCCATCGACGCCACTGGCGTTGATGACACTGACCATGACGGAGGGGTCAATAGTGGGCTTTGCCGTCTT
>JBIISS010000212.1:0-2765 GCA_044340895.1 Microbacteriaceae bacterium | reverse complement strand
CGCAAAGCGCGTGTCTGTCGAGTACCTCGGGTCGCGCACGGCGAAGTTCGTTCTTTTTCCCGGGTCGACGCTGGCAAAGAAGCCACCGGCTGCGGTGATGAGTGCTGAGCTCGTCGAAACAAGCCGGTTGTTCGCTCGCATGAACGCAGCTATCCAGCCCGAGTGGGCCGAGGCGCTGGCTGGTGACCTGTCTAAGCGCTCGTTCAGCGAACCGCACTGGGAGCGCGCGCAGGGTTCTGTCGTCGCACATGAGCGCGTGACGCTGTTCGGTGTGCCCATCGTGGCGAAGCGGCGATTCCAGTACTCGAAGATCGACCCGGCCTATGCGCGCGAGCTGTTCATCCGCCACGCACTCGTCGAGGGCGAGTGGGATTCCCCACAGGCGTTCGACCGCGCGAACCAAGAACTGCGGGCCGAACTTGCCGACCTCGAAGAGCGAACCCGACGTCGCGACCTGTTGTTCGACGACGAGAACGTGTTCGCCTTCTACAACGCGCGCATTCCGGTCGACGTGTTTTCGACGCGCACGTTCGAGGGGTGGTGGCGTGAGGTGCGCACGGTCGACCCAGACCTGCTGACGATGCGTCGTGAAGATCTGCTCGGCGAAGAAGAAGCAGGCGAGCTCGACGAAACGCTGTTTCCCCACGAGTGGGCGTGGGGTGAGCATCGCCTCGCCCTGCACTATCGATTCGAGCCGGGGCATCCCGATGACGGTGTCAGTGTGGATGTTCCCGCCTCCGTTTTGCCCGCACTTCGTCCCGCGCCGTTCACGTGGCAGGTTCCTGGCCTGCGCGCGGAATTGGCCACCGCCCTCATCAAGACCCTGCCGAAGGCACTGCGACGACATGTCGTGCCGGCGGCTGACTTTGCCGACAAGGCGTTGGCGGGAATGCCAGACGAACCTTCCGTGGTCGCTGGCGACACCACTGACTTTCTCGATGCCCTGGCTGCCGAACTCACGAAGGCGTCGTACACCCGAATCGTCGCGGGTGACTTCGACATCGAGCGCGTGCCCGACCATCTGCGCGTGACGTTCCGCGTCATCGACTCGCGTGGCACACGACTCGGCGCCGGGCCGGTGTTGTCGTTTCTGCAAGAAAAGTTTGCGAGTCAGTCCCGGGATGCGGTGGCGGGTGTTTTGGTCGCCGAAATCCCCGCGCCCGGCCCAGGTCTGGCCCAGACGACGGACAATAAACTCGAGCGAGACCTCGTCGGCTGGGACTTCGACGAGCTCCCCCGCACGATTGACACCTCGATCGGCGCGAATACCGTTCGGGGCTTCCCGGCTGTTGTACCCGCAAGCTTGCTCGCCGTTGGCAACACCGGTAATGGTGCCACTGGCGACAGTTTGGGCACGAGCAGTGGCGCGGTGGCGAGCGTTCGCATTCTTGCCACGGCCGAGCAGCAGCTTGCCGTGCATCCGCTGGGCGTGCGTGCGCTGGTTCGCGCATCCATTGCGTCGCCGGCAAAGTACGTGCTCGAACATCTCACGCAGAACGAGCGCTTGGCGTTGGCAGCAGCACCGTACAAAAACTCGACCGAGCTCGTTGACGACGCCATCGATGCGTCCATCGACCGAGTGTTGTTCGCGATGCGACCAGACGGGCTGATCTTCAGCAAGCACGAGTTCGAGACGCTGCGCGACCGCGTGCAGTCGCAACTCATGGACTCACTCTTCGACACGACCGCCCTAGTCGTGCGCATACTCGCCGCCGTGCGCGAGGCCGACAAGACTATTGCCAACACGAACGCTCTTGCATTCATGGCGGTGCTCGCAGGCGAGAAGCAGCACCTGGCCGACCTCGTCTGCCCGCGTTTCATCTCGCGAGCCGGACTCCACCGACTCTCCCGCATTCTGATTTACGTGCGCGCCATCACCGAGCGTGTCACCCGAATGGCCGACGACCCGGGGCGTGACCGCACGGTGGCAAACGAATTGGATGCGGCACTCACCCTGTACGAGTCCGCCGGTGGGCGCGTTCCGTTGCCGGAGCTCACGTCGACGCTCGACTCGGCCACGCTCGCGATCGCGAGCCACACCTCACCTCTCGTGCGCGCACGGTGGGCGCTCGAAGAACTTCGCGTCAGCCTGTTCGCTCAGCACCTTGGCACGGCCGAGCCCGTGTCACTTCAGCGCATCAAGAAAATGCTGGCGTAGAGCCACCTCGCAACAACAATGCCCCGACCGCCACAAGGGCAACCGGGGCATTTCGAGCCGGCGTCAGCCAGCAAGGTCGAGAGCTACTTGGAGGTGGCCGCCGACGCGTTCGACTCGTAGCTCGTGTTGGTCGACTCGAAGAAGTTGACCAACTGCAGCGTGTCGTTGGCGGTCGCCATCCACTTCGCAGGGTTCGACACCTTGTACTCGGCTTCGAAACCGAGTTCTTCGAGGCGACGGTCGGCGAGGTAGCGCACGTACTGGTTGATGTAGTTCGAGTTCAATCCGAGAATGCCGTTGGGCAGCAAGTCGCGGTTGTAGTCGGACTCCATCTCCACAGCGTCGAGGATCATCTGCTTGATTTCGGCAGCGAACTCGGGCGTCTGCAGGTCTTCGTTCTCTTCGAGCACCGTGAGAATCAGGTTGATGCCGAACTTGAGGTGCAGCGACTCGTCGCGAACGACCCAGTCCATGAGCGAACCGAAGTTGCGCAACAGGTTGCGCTGACGGAACGACAGGGCAACCATGAAGCCCGAGTAGAACCAGATGCCCTCAAGAATGACGTTGTACGCAACGAGGTTGCGAACGAAGTCCTTCTTACCCTCGG
>JBIISS010000211.1:0-2779 GCA_044340895.1 Microbacteriaceae bacterium | reverse complement strand
CCCTGCTCTGGTACAACAGCACGCCGTCGGGCACGACGGATCCGCAGTTTGGCCTGGATGTGTCGTTCTACATGTTCGAGCTTCCGTTCTATCAGGCAACTGTCGCGTTCTTCTCGGCCGTCGTCTTGCTCTGTCTTCTCGTTGGTCTCGTGACCAATTACCTTTACGGGTCGATTGCACTCGCTCGACGCGAACTGCGCGTGGCGAAGGCGGCCCGAGTGCAGATTGCCATCACTGCATCGCTCTACTTGGCATTGCAGGCAGTGAGCATCTGGCTCGACCAATACGCGACCGTGTTCAACGCCTCAGGTTTGCTGACGGGAGCTTCGTACACCGCGGTCAACGCGACGATTCCCGCCCTGCAAATCATCTCGGCCATTGCCGCTCTTGTCGCGCTGCTGTTCTTGGTCACGGCATTCACCGGACGCTGGCGCATCCCGTTCGTCGGTACCGCGCTGCTCATCGTGTCGAGCCTGATCTTGGGTCTCGCGTATCCGTGGATAATGCAGCGCTTCATCGTTGATCCCAGCGAGAGAAGCCTGGAGGCGCCGTACATTGCGCGCAACATCGACTTGACTCGTCAGGCCTATGGTGTTTCGGATCTGGAAGCCATTCCATACAACGCGGTCACGGATGTCGCGCCGGGCGCCTTGCGTGCCGACGCCGAGACAACGGCCAGCATCCGCATTATCGACCCTGACCTCGTCAGTGCGTCGTTTGCCCAGCTCGAACAGTTCAAGCAGTACTACGCGTTCACTCCCAACTTGGATGTGGATCGATATGACATCGACGGCACGGCGCAGGACTCGGTCGTCGCGGTTCGAGAGTTGAACCAGGCCGGAATCGGAGACTCACAGTCGTGGTACAACAACACGGTCGTCTACACCCACGGTTACGGACTCGTTGCCGCCTTTGGAACGCAACGAACAGTGGAAGGGCAGCCCGTGTTCCTCGAGGCGGGAATCCCGTCGACAGGTGACCTCGGAGAATTCGAGCCACGAGTCTACTTTGGTGAGAACTCGCCGATTTATTCGATTGTGGGCGGACCTGATGGCACCAGCCCGGTTGAGCTTGACTACCCGTCATCGTCGACAGCCGAAGGACAGGCCTACACGACGTTTGCCGGCGACGGTGGGCCAAAACTCGACAACGCTTTCACGCGATTGATCTACGCTCTGAAATTCCAGAGTGAACAGATCATCCTGTCGGACGCCGTCAACAATGATTCGCAGATTCTCTACGACCGCAACCCGCTCACGCGCGTTGCCAAGGTTGCTCCGTACTTGACGTTGGACCGCGATCCGTACCCAAGTGTCGTTGACGGCCGCATCGTGTGGATTGTGGATGGCTACACGACAAGCAACAACTACCCGTACTCACGCACGGAAAGTCTGTCTGCGGTCACGTCGGATCAGCAGGCAGCAACCGGCGTATTTGCTCTCGACAACATCAACTACATCCGAAACTCCGTCAAGGCCACCGTCGATGCGTATGACGGCAGCGTCACGCTCTACGCGTGGGATGAGAAGGACACGGTTCTTCAGACGTGGCAGAAGGTGTATCCGACAAACCTCAAGCCCATCTCTGAGATGAGCGGTGAGTTGATGAGCCACGTTCGCTACCCAACCGACCTGTTCAAGGCGCAGCGAGCAATTCTGGGTCAGTATCACGTCACCGACCCGGGTTCGTTCTATTCGCGTGACGATGCGTGGATCACCCCGACCGACCCCACTGCCGGGGCCGACACGACGCGGTTCCAGTCGCCGTACTACCTGACGATGAAGGTTCCGGGGGCAGAGAATCCTGCATTCTCGATCTATTCGACCTTCATTCCTGATGCAACCGGCACATCGAGCCGTAACGTCCTCACTGGGTACCTCGTTGCTGACTCGGACGCAGGCGCTGAAGCGGGCAAGCCCGATGCCGACTACGGAAAGCTGAGACTGCTCACACTTCCGAAGGACATTACGGTTCCTGGCCCCGGACAGGTGCAGAACAACTTCAACGCCGACCCGGATGTTTCGAAAGAGCTGAACTTGCTCAGTCAGGGTTCGACGAACGTCTTGAAGGGAAACCTGCTGACCCTGCCGGTTGGCGGAGGACTGCTCTACGTGCAACCGGTCTACGTTCAGTCGACGGGAAACACAAGTTATCCCCTGCTCAAGAAGATCCTGGTTGCGTTCGGTGACAAGATCGCCTTCGAAGACACACTGACGGGCGCACTCGATGTGCTCTTTGGTGGGGACGCGACGGGTGGGGCGAGTGTCGACGTACCGACGAACAACACGCCGGGTGACCCCGACACTTCGACGGGATCAACCAACTCGTCGTTGGCAACTGCTCTGGCTAACGCAAAGCAAGCGCTCACCGACCGTGAAGCCGCACGCATCTCGGGCGACTGGGCTGCATTCGGTGAAGCGGATGCGCGACTGCAGGCTGCACTCGAAGCGGCCATCGCCGCTTCGAGCCAGTAGCCCGAGACGCGGGGTAGGGCTTTTTCGTGAGCATGCGTAGCGCGGCGTCGAGCGGTGGGTAGGATTTCCAACATGGAGTCCCCCGCTCGCGCCGAGTTCACCGCCACACTGGTCGTGCTCTTCGGCGAGCAGGTTGCGAGCGACCCTCACCTGATGGGCCTGCTTGATCGAATGATTATGGAAGAGGCTTCGGCCTACGCCGAGACCTACCGACACGAAGCTGAGAAGCAAATTCAGCAGGTCAACGCGCAAATCGCGGCTCAAGCAGCCGAGTATGACCAATCCCTGGAAGCGGCCCGTGAACA
>JBIISS010000210.1:0-2796 GCA_044340895.1 Microbacteriaceae bacterium | reverse complement strand
CAAGCCAGCACACATTCTGTTTATTGCAATTTGGACGGTCTGTGTTCCGTGGTGGCCAAATCAAGATCGAAAACCTTGCCTGGCCGGGCAGTCTGCGCGAGCACGATTCCGGCAGCGACGACGGCCGCGCCGATGAGCTGCACGGCGTTCAGCGTTTCGTTGAGCCAAAACCACGCAACGAGAAAGGCAAACAACACCTCCGAGGAGGCGACGATTCCCGCGGACGTGGGCTTCAGATGCTTGAGAGCAACGAAGGAAAGTATGTAGGTAATGAAAGATCCGACAACCAGGGTGAAAGACAGCGGAACCCAGAACGGTACTGAGACACCGCTGAGGTTTCCTTCCAGCGAGATTACCTCCGCAAGGGCACCCACGTCGATAATCCACCACTCACTAAAGACTGCCCAGAATGCCGTGCTGAAGAGCAACGCCCAGAAAATCATGCCCATAACCGTCATGGATCTGAGTGCGCGCTCTCCAAGCAAGAAATAGATGACGTAGGCACATGCAGCCATGGATGCGTAGAACACACCGAGTGGGTTGAGTGAACTGTTCCACACCTGTGCGACGAAGGCGAGCCCAACAATCACGAACCCAATGGACACCCAAATGCGTGCGCGTACCTTCTCCTTGAAAAAGATGAGAGCAATGACGGCAACCGCGGGCACGGCAAGATACTCAAACAACAAGGCGATTCCTACGTCGATTGTGGCCACAGCGAGCGCGTAGAACTGATTGAGCATAGCGACGCCGGCGATGCCCAAAATGGTAACTAGGCCAAGCTGGCGTTTGGAGATCTTGAATGCGGAACGGTCGATGAAAAGCAGCACGAGCCCGGTCAGCACCATCGCGACGAATGATCGCAATAGCGTGACTTGGGCTGCGGAAAGTGTGTCGTGCATGAGCAGCACAGACATGACACTTCCGTTGAAGCCGAAGATCGCCGCCGACGTAAAGCCGGTGACATAGCCAAGAACAGGGCGACGTAAGTTATTCGGCATCAAATCAGACTAGCCTCTTGACATGCGCACGTTTGTTCTCGCCGGTGGTTGCTTTTGGTGTCTGGATGCGGTCTACCGCACCTTGGACGGAGTAACCGATGTGGTTTCCGGATACACCGGGGGAACCGTGGTTGATCCGAGCTACGAAGCGGTCTGCACCGGGCAAACCGGCCACGCCGAAGTCGTGGCCGTGTCGTTTGACGAGGCGGTCATCCCGCAGGAAGTCATTCTCGACGTGTTCTTCACGTTGCACGACCCGCGTCAGCTGAACCGTCAGGGCAACGACGTCGGAACCCAGTATCGCTCGGCCATGTTCCATGAGGATGACCTTCAAAAGGCCCTCTTTGAAGAGGCCATTGCCCGGGCCGATTCACTGTGGGACGGCGGTATCGTGACGACGCTCGAACCGCTTCGCGACTTCTACACTGCGGAGGACTACCACCAAGACTTCTTCGCCAAGAACCCCGGTCAGGGCTACTGCCTTGCCGTCGCGGTTCCGAAGGTCAATAAGGTGCGAAAGAGTTTCGCCTCCTACATCCGCAACTAGGCATCCCCGTCTTCCTGCTCTCCACACAGGCGGCCTCCGTGGGTTGGCTCACTTAGTCACGGCACCGCACCGACTGGTCGGTCGTGTGGGCGCATCCTCGGTGAACTCATCCATCACCTAGGAGGTTCGCAATGACAGATCTGATTACCCTGACGGGGCTCGTCGCAACAACGCCCCGACACATCACAACGAGCGAGGGACTCGCCATCACGTCGTTTCGACTGGCATCGAGCCAGCGCCGCTACGACCGGGTGCAACAACGCTGGATTGACGGAGATACCAACTGGTACACCGTCTCGGCATTTCGCAACCTCGCGCAGAATGCAGCCACGTCTGTGAGCAAGGGCGACCGTGTCATCCTGACCGGGCGAGTGCGCATCCGCGACTGGGAAAACACCGATCGATCCGGAACGACCGTCGAGGTCGAGGCGGAATCCGTTGGGCATGACCTCACGTGGGGCACCGCCGTTTACACGCGCACGACCACCACGCTATCGACCGATGATTCGCAGTGGGTCCCGGTGGATGAGCCCGAAACGCAGCACGAGAGCGAGAACTCTTCGGCGGCATAGTCGATGCCGGTTTACCCTGCTCGATGAATCGGGTCGGCGCCCTCAGCGAATGCGCAGGTATGTCTCGCGTAGACTCTTGACGGTTTTGAACACGACGTTGACGTTAGTGTCAACGCAAGACAGAAGAGGTTCTTCATGCGTCGCGCACTTTTGCCCGTGATTGCTGTGGGCGCCGCCCTCGCGTTGGCTGCATGTTCCGGCGCGGGGATGCCGGTTCCTGAGCCGACAGGGTCAAGCGCCCCTTCTGTTTCGGCCAAGCCACTGAACAAGCCTAAGTTCGACGCTGATGGAACTCCCAAAGAGAATCTGCCCTACTTTCTTTCAGTCATGAACACGGCCTACGCGAACAGTACTGGCGCAGATACCGTATCCGAGGAAATGGCTGCGTATCTCGTCAACGCCGGCTTCGACGCGGCGAGCATGCAGATTTCTGAAAACACGACCGCTCTCGGACTCGTTCCCGACGCCAAGTACGTCGCAACCATTTTTAAGGGCGAGTGCATGGTCGGTACCTGGGGTTCATCGATGGCGGCACCCACGGCAATCGTCTTGGCTGTGCTTCCTCAGGGCGGCTGCCTGCTGGGCGGAACCGTTCGCAGCTATCAGGGCTAGCGTGTTGCGCCTCTGAACCCGCCGAGCATTTGACCGCGCGCCGGTAGGCTGATTCCTATGGCTG
>JBIISS010000209.1:0-2802 GCA_044340895.1 Microbacteriaceae bacterium | reverse complement strand
CCCGGGGTGTCGATGGTTGCACTGACATCGCGAGGCCAGTTCGGCAAATGACCCAGAACAGCCTCTGCGGCTTGAGCAGAAGCTCCCTGCGCGACGTATTCACCGGGCTCAGGGACAACTACCGGAACACCAAACACCTCGCCGGCAATCTGCTGAACGGCAACGTTGTTGGCTGCGCCACCGACGAGAAAGACGCGCGAGCACTCAACGCCGGCGTCAATCAACGCGTCGAGCCCGCCCTTGAGGCCGCAGAGCATCCCCTCAATTGCCGCACGCGCGATGTTTGGTTGCGTGTTATTCGACAAACGGAGGCCGTGAAGCTGTGCGGTGGCGTTCGGCAGGTTCGGGGTGCGCTCGCCTTCAAAGAAAGGAACGAGCACGACACCCTCGGCTCCCGACGGGGCTTTCAGCGCCAAATTCCCGAGCTCGACGTGAGTCACGTCGAACAAACGGCAGAACGAATCGAGAACGCGAGCCGCGTTGAGCGTGCACACCAATGGCAGGGAATCACCGGTGGCACTCGCAAAGCCCGCAATCGTGCCCGTGGGGTCGGTCGTTGGCGTCGCCGAGACGGCAAAAACAGTGCCACTGGTGCCGAGCGAGACCACGACATCGCCCGCGGATGCGCCAACCCCGAGAGCCGCGGCGGCATTGTCGCCCGCGCCACACGCAATGAGCAGCCCCGCCGACGTAGTGAACGCAACCTCGCCTGGCATCACAATGCGCGGCAATTGCGGCACGTGCCCGAGAACGAAAGAGAGAACGTCGGGCAAGTATTCGTTTGACACCGAGTTGAAATAGCCGGTTCCACTTGCGTCAGATCGGTCGGTTGCCAATGCCGCAAAATCGGGACCGAGATCAGATTCGTCAGCGGGGCCAAACCCGGCCAACCGCCAACTCAGCCAGTCGTGCGGCAAGGCCACAGCGGCTACTTGAGCGGCATGGTCTGGCTCGTTGTTGAGAAGCCAGCGAAGCTTGGACGATGTGAATGACGCAACGGGAAGTGAGCCGGTCATCTTCGCGATTTCACCGGCTCCAAAGTGGCCAACGATTTCTTCGGCTTCTCCGGAACTCCGAGTGTCGTTCCACAACAGTGCCGGGCGAATGACGTGGCCATCGGCATCGAGCACGACCATGCCGTGCTGTTGACCACCGATAGAAATGGCCGACACGTCGGCGAGACCGCCTGCGTCAGCGATTGCCGCCAGCAGGGCATCCCACCAGAACTTGGGGTCGACTTCGGTTCCGTCGGGGTGCTTCGCGCTCCCCTGCCGAACTACTCGACCGGAGTCGAGGTCGCGGATGACAACTTTGCAACTTTGCGTTGACGAATCAACACCCGCGACCAGCGACATAGGTTAGCGGGCTCCCATGAGGTGCTCCATGGCGAGCTGGTTCAGGCGAACGAAGCCGAAGCCACGACCGTTGAAGTACGAGTCGGCATCGAAGTTCTCGTAAGCCGACTTGTCTGCGAGCAGGTCTTGGTAGGTCTCGCCCTTGTCCAGCGTGGACTGGTTGATTTCGGCAACGCGTGACGCGGTGAGCGCTTCTTGCACCTCGGGATCGTTGCGGAATGCGCGAGCGCGCTCCTTGAGCAGCAGGTACATGCGGATGTTCGCGCGAGCGGACTCCCACACGCCGTCGTAGTCCTCGGTGCGGCTCGGCTTGTAGTCGAAGTGGCGCGGACCATCGTACGCGCGGCCGCCCTTCGGTCCACCGAACTCAATCAGGTCGACGACCGAGAATGCGTTCACGAGGTCGCCGTGACCAAACACGAGGTCTTGGTCGTACTTGATTCCACGCTGACCGTTGAGATCGATGTGGAAGAGCTTGCCGTGCTCGAGGGCTTGGGCGATGCCCGCGGTGAAGTTGAGTCCGGCCATCTGCTCGTGGCCCGTCTCCGGGTTGAGTCCAACCATGTCGGGGTGCTCGAGCGTGTTGATGAACGCCATCGCGTGACCGATTGTCGGCAACAGGATGTCTCCGCGGGGCTCGTTTGGCTTTGGTTCAATCGCGAAACGAATGTCGTAGCCCTTGTCGAGCACGTACTGCGTCATGAGGTTGACGCCCTCGCGATAACGCTGGAGAGCACCCTGAACATCCTTAGCTACGTCATATTCGGCGCCTTCACGGCCACCCCACATCACGAACGTCTTGGCGCCCATCTCGGCTGCGAGGTCGAGGTTGCGAAGAGCCTTGCGCAGAGCGAAGCGGCGAACACCGCGATCGTTGCTGGTGAAGGCGCCGTCTTTGAACACCGGGTGACTGAACAGGTTCGTGGTCATCATGGGAATGATGAGGCCCGTGTCGGCGAGCGCCTTCTTGAGCCGATCGATCTGCTTCTGGCGTTCTGCGTCGGTGCTTCCGAACGCAAAGAGGTCGTCATCATGGAAGGTCATGCCATATGCGCCGATTTCGGCAAGCTTCTCGACGGCCTCAACGACGTCGAGGTCTTTACGAGTGGATGAACCGAATGGGTCTTGTGCTGTCCAGCCAATGGTCCAGAGACCGAAAGAGAATTTGTCGTCGCGTGACGGTGTGAGTGCAGACATGAGTCCTTTTTTCGCCGAAGGGAAGTCGTCAAAAATTTGTTGACTGAGGGAACAATAACAAAAAATAGACTGTGGTCGAGGCAGATCTTCGTCGAACGTGAGGCGGCTTCGCAAGTAAATTGAATGGGCTAGGGCGAGAGGAGGCTTGGAACGTGAACAGAACCCGCGAAAACACGTCGCAGCCTTCGACGGTTGGCAGTAACCGCGACGTCATTCGCCAGCACAATTTGTCCGCCGTGCTCCGCCTTCT
>JBIISS010000208.1:0-2808 GCA_044340895.1 Microbacteriaceae bacterium | reverse complement strand
TGTCCTGGTGAGCGCGACGTCAGTCGCGGCGATTGCGGTGTGGGACATTTCGCGAAGCGCGAAAGAGGGTGTGACCCTCGCCAATGAGCCCGAGGTGATTCCCTCGATTGGTGCCATTGAGGGCGGCGTGAACATCCTGCTCGTCGGCAGCGATTCGCGTGAAAACACAGGACTCGAAGAAGACGGTGGAGTTCTCAACGACGTCAACATGATCCTTCATATTTCTGCCGACCACACCAATGCCATCGTCGTGAGCATTCCTCGAGACATGGTCTTTCCCATGGCGGATTGTCCCGACGTCGATGGCGACGGGTACAGCGACGGGGGCGGCTGGACCGGTCCAATCAACGCCGTGTTAAACGAAGGCGGACTTCCCTGTGTGGTTCTTACGGTTGAGCAAGTGACCGGACTCTCAATTCCGTATGCCGCCCTCGTTAACTTCGCCGGGGTCATAGAAATGGCAACGGCAATCGGTGGAGTCGACGTGTGTGTCGGCGAACGAATCGAAGACGAGTACACGGGTACCTTCCTCGACGCAGGCATGCATAGCCTCGCGGGTATCGAGGCGCTGCAGTTCCTGCGCACCCGTCATGGCGTCGGTGACGGTTCCGACCTCGGTCGCATCTCGAACCAGCAGGTCTTTTTGTCGTCGATGGTGCGCAAGCTCAAGAGCAGCGAAACGCTGACCAACCCCGTCAAGCTCTACGGCATCGCCAAGGCGGCTCTGAGCAACATGCAGCTTTCCAACAGTCTCAATAACGTCGACACCATGGTGTCGATCGGACTCGCGCTGCGCAACATCCCACTCGACAGTGTCGTGTTCGTTCAGTACCCTGGTACGACCGGTGGCGACGGTGTTTACACGGCCAGGGTCCAGCCCATCGAGTGGGCTGCGGAGGAGTTGTTCACCGCGATCCTTGCCGACCAGCCCGTCACCGTGGTTGGTGGCACGGGCGTCGGATCGATTGCTGATCCGAACGCGGATGCTCAACGCGCCGCTGACGAAGCTGCGGCCGAGGCCGCGAAAGCCAAGGCATCGGCTTCCGCCGCCGCAAAGAGCAAGAAGACACCCACGGCGACTCCGAAACCGTCGACATCTTCTACGCCTACGCCGACGCCGACTTCCGTCGCCACGCAGGAAGCGGTTGCCAAGGTCGAACTTTCTGACCAGATTCGCGGGCAAAGCGCAAACGACTACACCTGCTCTAAGGGCCGCACTCTCAACGATCAATAGCGGTTCGACCAGCCAGGCTTGAGAGGTTAGACTTCTGCGGTGCGCTTACGAGCGTGCTGGAGACGTCGCATAGTCCGGTCGAGTGCGCCTCACTGCTAATGAGGTAAGGGTGTTAAAGCCCTTCGGAGGTTCAAATCCTCTCGTCTCCGCCAACGACTGAGGCCCCGCCGCGCGCGGGGCCTCAGTCGTTAATGACACGTGCGGAGTTGAACCCTTGGGTGGGCCCACCGGTTCGAGGCGCCACTGGGGTCAACGCACTGCGTTGACTGGTTGTGGCGGCGAGCCGAGGGGACAAATCCTCTCGTCTCCGCTCCACGAGCCCTAATCGCGCCCGTCCCGATTCCACTCTGCATCCGGATCGAAGCCACTGCCGTATTGCGTTTCGGGATACGCCGTTCCCGGCGAGTATCCATAAGGACCGCTGTGAATGTCACCTTCGTTCATGCCGTCGATGGTGTCGCCCTGGTCCCGGGTGATGAGGCGCTGTTGGCCGGTCGAGCTGGGCGCCAACACGGCGCGCACGAATGCGATGATTCCCCAGAGAATGAGCGCAGCGCCAGCGAGCAGGAAAACAATAAAGATGAATGCAACAACTTCCATGGCTCTACGATTGCACCAGGTAGCGACATCCCGCCCCGACTCGTCTCGCTTGGAGTGACATGCAACGCCGTGCCACCGCACAGATACGTATTCGAGCACTCGGGCCGGCCCGCATGATTCTTGCCGTTGCTGTAGCCCAAGGCGGCCGCGCGAGCGAGCGACTCGAAATCCAGCAGGGCGGGGTGCGCATCCCGTTCATCGAACTCACCGACACGTATGGCACACGGCTTCACGAGGCCGACATCGAAGCCGGCGACGTCGACGTCGACTACGAGGTTGCGGTTGAGGGGCTGGCTCCGCTCCCAGATTCTGGCGACCTCGAAATGCTCACGTTCTTGCGTCAGAGCAGATATTGCGAGTCGGATGTTCTGCACGAGCGCGCACATGAACTCTTCGACGGCGTTGAGGGTCACGAGTTGCTTCGGGCGGTGCGCGACTGGACGTCCACACGCATTCGCTACGAGCACGGGTCGACATCCACCGAAGATGGTGCGCTCGCCGTTCTCGAGGCCGGTAGAGGAGCGTGCCGTGATTTTGCGCACGTGATGATCGCCATGTTGCGCGCCCGAGATGTTCCTGCCCGCTACGTTTCCGTTTACGCACCGGAACTGAACCCGATGGATTTTCACGCCGTTGTCGAGGCGTTTGTCGGCGGCGAATGGGTTGTGATTGATCCGACCGGTCTGGCTCCGCGCCACTCGTTTCTGCGCATCGCCACGGGCCGTGACGCTGCGGACGCGGCGTTCATGACAACAATCGGCGGCCCCATCGAGATGGTCAGCGTCGTCGTGACGGCATCGGTCACGGACGCACCCTTCGACGACCACGCTGAACCCCTTCCGCTGCGCTAGGTGCCGCAACACATTTGACGCACGACATTTGACGCACCAGAGAAAGTCTGGGAGTCTTCGAGCGGCGGAACCACCCTCGCAACCAACGTCATCACGCTCGGCACGTGAGTTCTTCGAAGGAAA
>JBIISS010000207.1:0-2812 GCA_044340895.1 Microbacteriaceae bacterium | reverse complement strand
TCAATTGCCGACCGCGCGAAATTTGGGGCGTGGCTCGTGTTCGCTGGCGTCTGGGCAACTGTTGTCTATTTCCCCGTCGCATCGTGGGTCTTCAACTTCACCCTCGAAGACGGAAAGGTTGTCGACGGCGGATGGATTGCCTACAACGTGGGAGCCATTGATTTTGCCGGTGGAACCGCCGTGCACATCAACGCGGGCGCTGCTGCGCTCGCGCTCGCG
Source organism: Microbacteriaceae bacterium (assembly GCA_044340895.1). Lineage (GTDB taxonomy): Bacteria > Actinomycetota > Actinomycetes > Actinomycetales > Microbacteriaceae > RFQD01. Next base: position 2,593 of record JBIISS010000207.1, on the reverse strand, counting down.
CTCGTGCTCGGAAAGCGCATCGGGTTTGCCAAGGGAATGGATAAGCCTCACAACGTGCCGTTTGTGCTCTTGGGTGCGGGCCTGCTGTGGTTCGGCTGGTTCGGCTTCAACGCAGGATCTGAACTGGCTGCCGACGGCATTGCGTCGCTCGCGTTCATCAACACAATCGCGGCACCGGCCGCCGCGGTTCTCGGGTGGCTCGTGATCGAGCGACTCAAGGAAGGCAAAGCGACATCTGTCGGAGCCGCGTCAGGTGCAGTAGCTGGCCTGGTAGCAATTACTCCAGCTTGCGCGAGCTTGACACCCATGTGGGCAATTTTGCTAGGGCTGATTACGGGTGCTCTGTGTGCCTTAGCCATCGAGTTGAAGTTCAAGTTTGGTTTTGATGACTCACTTGACGTGGTGGGAATCCACCTCATTGGTGGAATCATCGGAACGCTATACATTGGCTTCTTCGCAACGGATGTGGGGCTCCTCTTCTCCGGTTCATTTGACCAGTTGGGCAAGCAAGCCATCGCAGCGTTCACCGTGCTGATCTTCTCGTTTGTCGTCAGTTACATCATCGGACTCGCCATTGAAAAGACGATGGGCTTCCGTATCAAGAACGAAGACGAACTTGCCGGTATCGACACGGTGGTTCACGGTGAAGACGCCTACGAGCTGAGGAACGCATAACGGCTCTGGCAAACCTCGGTTCAATCGCGAAGCGGTGTTTCTCTGGCTCAGGGCCGAAGAAACACCGCTTCACGGTGTCCGACCATTTTGGTGGGCGATACCAGACTCGAACTGATGACCTCTTCCGTGTGAAGGAAGCGCGCTACCAACTGCGCCAATCGCCCGAGCAGAACAAATACCCGACGAATCAAACATAACGGCAAGGTCTCGCAGCGACACAATTGTTTGTTTTGTTCCGCACGTGGTCCCGTTCATGCGCCAAGACTCGTCCGCTCGCTTTGCGCGAGCACCGTAATCCGACTATCGTTTTCGATGCATGGCAACCTGTGGTTGCTGGGCACGCGGATGTAGCGCAGTTGGTAGCGCATCACCTTGCCAAGGTGAGGGTCGCGAGTTCGAGTCTCGTCATCCGCTCGAGTGTGGTAGCCACATTGGATCCACCAGTTGTGGGTCACCACATGTGGTGGATTGGCCGAGAGGCGAGGCAGCGGCCTGCAAAGCCGTCCACACCGGTTCGAATCCGGTATCCACCTCTCCAGAATCTTCCCTCCGGGGGAGTGCCTGGGCGATTGGCGCAGTGGTAGCGCGCTTCCCTGACACGGAAGAGGTCACTGGTTCGAACCCAGTATCGCCCACCATTAGGCTCGAACCACGAGTTTCCACTTCTGGTTGAGGAAGAGCACCACGTTGAGCGCTGACATCCAGTCCCTCGTCGTTTCGGCTGAGAGCGACGGTTTTGCTCTGTTCACAGAGCGCACTGTCGTCGCAATGCGGGTGAACGGTGAGCTCCGCGATTTGGCACATCGACTCGCGATCGGCGACAAGGTTGAGGGCGTCACAATTGACTCGCCTGACGGTCTCGCTATTCTCCGTCACTCGGCTGCCCACGTTGCAGCGCAGGCCGTCCAAGGCATCAACCCTGACGCCAAGTTGGGCATCGGACCGCCCGTCGCTGACGGCTTCTATTACGACTTCGACGTGCCAGAGGCCTTCACACCCGAAGACCTCAAAGCTATTGAGAAGTCGATGGAGCGCATTATTCGCTCGGGTCAACGCTTCGTGCGTCGTGTTGTCACGGAGGACGAAGCCCGCGTTGAGCTCGCCGAAGAGCCCTACAAGCTCGAGCTCATTGGCCTGAAGGGTGGCAGTACGGGCGACGACAACGAGAGGGTCGAGGTCGGGGGCGCCGAGCTAACCATCTACGACAACGTTGATTCGGCCACTGGTGAAACAGTTTGGAAGGACCTGTGCCGTGGGCCGCACCTGCCAAATACGCGCATGATCGGAAATGGTTTCTCACTCACTCGCTTGGCGGCCGCCTACTGGCGCGGCAGCGAGAACAATCCGCAACTTCAGAGAATTTACGGAACAGCGTGGCCGACGAAGGATGAGCTTCGCGCATACCAGGCCCGCCTCCAAGAGGCAGCCAAACGCGACCACCGCCGTCTCGGGGTTGAGCTCGACCTTTTCTCATTCCCTGAAGAAATCGGTTCGGGCTTGCCCGTCTTCCACCCCAAGGGTGGAGTCATCCGACGTGTGATGGAGGACTACTCTCGTCGTCGTCACGAAGAGGCGGGGTACGAGTTCGTGTACACGCCACACATCACCAAGTCGAACCTGTTCGAAACAAGTGGCCACCTCGACTGGTATGCCGATGGGATGTTCCCTCCCATGAAGCTCGACGAGACGCTCGACGAGCACGGGCACGTGGTCAAGCCCGGCGCCGAGTATTACCTCAAGCCGATGAACTGTCCGTTCCACATTCTGATTTACCGCTCGAGCGGTCGAAGTTACCGACAGCTCCCGATGCGCCTGTTCGAATTTGGATCGGTCTACCGCTACGAGAAGTCAGGCGTGGTGCATGGACTCACTCGCGTGCGAGGCATGACTCAAGATGATGCACACATTTTCACCACAC
>JBIISS010000026.1:0-9777 GCA_044340895.1 Microbacteriaceae bacterium | reverse complement strand
GAGAGGTAACTCCGATTACCCAGCGTTGCCGGATTGAGCGCCCGTCAAACACTTGCAAAAGGATGAAAGATGACCCGAACCGCCGTTGTCACCGGAGGAGTCAGTGGCCTGGGGGCCGCGGCGGCCAAGCGGCTGCTTGCCGACGGCATCGACGTGATCACTGTTGACCTCTCGGAGAAAGCCGACCGGCAAGCCGACATTTCGGACGACATTGCCGTGAGGTCCCTCGCTGACCAACTCGGGCCCGTGGACATTCTGGTTAACTGTGCTGGCATCGTGGGACCCAACAAGCCCCTTATCGCCACTTCCTCTGATGAGTGGCGCCGCACCTTCGACGTGAATGTCATGGGCACGGTGGCGATGATTCGTGCGTTCGCACCCGGCATGATCGAGCGTGGCTGGGGGCGAATAGTGAATGTTGCTTCGATGGCGGGTAAAGACGGCAACCCCAACCTCGCCGCTTACTCTGCGACGAAAGGTGCCGTTATTGCGCTGACGAAATCGGTCGGCAAAGAGCTCGCTCAGACGGGCGTGCTCGTGAATGTAATTGCGCCGGCCGTGATTGACACGCCCATGAATGCAAAGACCGATCCGGCAGTCCTTCAATACATCACTGAGCTGATTCCGATGAAACGAGTGGGAAGACCTGACGAGGTGGCCGAGCTGATTGCTTGGCTCACTTCCGACAAGGTGAGTTTTTCGACAGGCGCGGTGTACGACATCAGTGGCGGCCGGGCCACATACTGATCGCCCGAGAATTCCCCCTCTCCCAAAACGAAGGAACCCCATGAAACTTATGCGCCTCGGCCCCGTTGGCCAGGAAAAGCCCGTCGTACGTTTTGACGACGAGCACTATGTCGACGTCAGCGACGTCACGGCTGACTTCAATGAGGCCTTCTTCGTCGAACCGGGGATGCAGCAACTCGAGTCCGTTGTCGTGGAGCGCGTCGCGGCGGGTGATGTGCATCCGTTTGGCGACCAGCGCATTGGTGCCCCGATTGCTCGTCCGCACCAGATTTTGTGCATCGGCCTAAACTACAGCGACCACGCGGCCGAGTCGGGCATGCCCGTTCCCGACGAGCCAATTCTCTTCACCAAGAGCCCCAACACGCTCGTGGGCCCGAACGACGACGTGCGCATGCCGCGCGGCGCGACCAAGCTCGACTGGGAGGTCGAGTTGGGAATTGTCATCGGCAAACGAACCAGCTACCTCGATTCCCCCGAGCAGGCCCGCGACCACATCGCCGGCTATGTCGTCGTGAATGACGTGAGCGAGCGGGCATTCCAGCTTGACCGTGGCGGGCAATGGGCAAAGGGAAAGTCAGCCGAGACGTTTAACCCTGCCGGGCCATGGCTCGCGACGCCTGACGAGATCACAGACGTCATGAAGCTTGGTATGTGGCTCGACGTAAACGGCCAACGTCGGCAGACGGGCTCCACGGCGAAGATGATTTTCGATCCGTTCGCAATCGTCCACTACCTCAGCCAATTCATGGTGCTCGAACCGGGAGACCTGATCAACACTGGGACGCCACCCGGCGTGGGGTTGGGAATGACGCCGCCGACCTTTCTGCAGGTGGGCGATACAATGCGACTGGGTATAGACGGGCTCGGCGAACAGCAGCAGCGCGTAGTCGACCGGATCTAGCCGTGGTGGCTAAACATCGCGGCGCGCCAGGAGGCCTCATCCCCATCGCCTCCGTCCCGTTTGACCAGAGCGAGCGCATCGACGTGGCGTCTTTCGAAACTGCCCTTGAGCATCTTCGAATGGCCAAAGTCGACGGGATTATGGTCCCCGGTTTCGCAAGCGAGTTCTACAAACTCAGCGATGCGGAGAGTCGGACTCTGGCCTCCACCGTCATCGATTTCTGCCGAGAACTAGACGCCATTTCCTCTGTGATCAGTATCTCGGCGCATTCGACCATTTCGGCTCGAGATAATGCACGGTGGGCAATCGACTACGGTGCGGATGTACTAAACCTGCTATTGCCTCACTATTTGTCGCCGTCTGCATCCTCTGTTACGACTCATCTTCGTGCGGTCCTGCGTGAAGCGGGCGACACTCCGGTAATGGTTCAATTTGCACCCCAGTTGACCGGTGGTGCTGGCTCTCTCGACGACATCGTCAATATGTGTGATGAATATCCGAATCTCTGTGCGATCAAGCTTGAGACAATGCCGCCTGGCCCCGATGTCGAGCGGATACTCTCCCGTAACGCGTCCCTCAACGTGCTTGTTGGCTACGCAGGCATGCACATGATTGATGCTTTAGAACGTGGTGCTGTCGGCGTCCAACCTTCAGCATCATTCGTTGAGATCTATCGCCAGATTATGGACAGATGGAGTGAGGGAGATTTCGAACTCGCTCGCCACCTTCATCGAAAGCTACTGCCGTACGTGGCCTATTGGATGCAAAGCGTCGAACTCGTCGTCGCTGTTGACAAAAGAGTTGCTTTTCTCCGAGGCTGGTTCGCCTCAGATTCGCCGCGGAGGCCATCGAGAACGCTCGATTACCATGAGTTGGCAACTGTCGACTCATTCCTCCGCGAGTTCAGCGAGATTCTCCTGTGATTTCTCGGCGACGGTGCTCGAGCACTCCCAAACACACGAAACGAATCAACGTGCCTCAGCCCGTGAAGGGAACGGAATATGCCAAAGTCGGTTAGACCACCATTCGATCAGGAACTGCAGGAGATGCTCCCAGCCATAAGGGAATCACTTCCTGCAACCATTACCCCAGAAGATATCCCCCGGCTTCGAGCGGGGAACCTTGGGGCGCCGAGCATCGATGATGTGATTGGCGAAAGGCCGATAACTCACCGCACGATAACCGCGGTCTCGGCCGTCGGAACAAGGAAAGTCGAGCTTTCCGTCATCTCACCTAACAACGGTGCAGCTCCGCGACCAGCCGTCTTCTTCATTCATGGAGGCGGCATGTTTATGGGAGATCGTTTTAGCGGAGCACCGCAGTACACAAGTTGGGCGGAGGAACTTGGAATCACGGTCGTCTCTGTCGATTACAGGCTGGCCCCCGAGAATCCTTATCCGGCGGCACATGATGACTGTCTGGCGGGTTACCTCTGGGCTCTCGAGAACGCCAAAATGCTCGGGGTCGATCCTGCTCGCATCGTCGTTGCAGGTGCAAGTGCCGGAGGCGGGCTCGCAGCTAGCCTTTGCCTGAAGCTTCGCGATCAGAATCTCCCCCTTCCTCGAGGGCAATTGCTGATTTACCCAATGCTCGACGACCGCAACGAGACCGTCTCTAGTCGTCAAGTGCAAGGAGAGGGCGTATGGGATCGAGGCAGCAACGAAACCGGGTGGCAGGCTTATCTCGGAGACCGTCGGGGGACCGCCGCCGTTGAGGCTTACGCGGCGCCTGCTCGGGCAGAGGATCTCTCGGGCTTGCCTTCGACCTTCATCGATGTCGGCACTGCAGAAGTCTTTCGCGATGAGGCCGTCTCGTTCGCTGGGCGAATGTGGGAGCAGGGAGGCGTCGCCGAGTTGCATGCGTGGCCGGGGGCCTTCCATGGCTTTGATGTGCTTGTCCCAGATGCAAACATTTCGAGGCGCGCCGTTTTGGCCAGACTCAATTGGCTTCGACGCCTACTTGAGACCTGAGTCTCGCCTCCCGCCTGCGAAGGAGAAATCTGAGAAATGGAGCGTACCTTTAGCGCGCTCCGCCCTGCGGAATGAAGCCGGAGTCCAACTCCCAGGGGCGGATGGGGGAGAACTCGATCAACCACGTCTGCAGGTCTTTGTCGAGACCGAGAATGATGGCAATGCCCACCAACACAAATACAATTCCCAGCACCCTCCTAAAGACACCGTCGGGGTTGGCGAGCCATCGCGCCTTGCCCATGACGCGTTGACCCAGGAGCGCCAGCACCAAGAGAGTGCCACAGAGCCCAATCACATAAGCGGTGAGATAGATCAGGCCTTCGCCGAACGACGCCGGTAGCACAGTGACGACCACGTAACCATAAAAGGGCGAACAGGAGCTAAACACAGGCCCGAGGGCGCTCCCGGTAAGGATTGCCCCCAGCAGACCGCCTCGTTCTTGAGCACGAGACAGACTCATGCCGGAGATTCGCTGCAGCGAGAGGCGCGTCGAGATCTTGTCCCACACCGCGGGAAACACCGTGATGACGCCCAAGACAACGAGTATCCCGCCGCTCAGCCATTGCCACGTCACAGAGGGAATTCCGATGAGCGCGGTCGTCGCTCGGAGTAACAACGTGAACACAATTACGGATGCGCCGAGAGACGCGGAAATCACGAATGCTCGCTTGCGACTTTGGGCCGAGTTCGAACCGAGTGATCCTCCTACAATCACCGGGAGCAGCGGAAGCACGCAGGGCGCCAAGGTGGTGAGGATTCCCGCCACGAGAGCGCCAAGCGCAAGTAGGGTCACGCGGTTTGCTCGATCAGCTCAGGAATGGTGGCGCTCCCAGACCACTTCTTGAGCAGTTCGCCGTTGTCATCTATCTGCACAAACGTGTGCTGAATCGTCACTCCATATTTGATTCGAAGACTCTCTGAGTCATCAAAATCCACCACAACGAGTGTCATGTCTTCGGGAATCTCGCTGAGGCTCGCCTCGAAGTTGTCCCGAGCAACCTTGCATGTTGAGCACCAGGATGCGTTGAAAAAGAGCACCACGTTGGTACCCGAGTAACTTGCCGCGGATGCCTCGTACTCCGAAAAGCCAAGGTACGAACCCGCGACGGGTCGCGCTTGCTCTGTCGTTGTGGGTTCGGGCGTCATTGCCGGCGAACTTGTGGGGAGACTTTCATTCGTGTCAGCCGGTGCGCAGGATGACAAGAGAAGGCCACTCAGTCCCATGATGACGACGGCGACGGTGGCTTTCGAACGATGACTCTTCATGAAATTCTCCATTCCTGAGGGCGTTAGCGATTTGGCGATTTGCGTCAGCCTAAGGCTCCAAGGTCGGGAGTAGCTGAGCGAAGTCTCCAGCGTCCCCTGATGCTCAGAATACAAGGCAACTGGTTGATCAGCATTGAGTCGCAAGCCACACCTGTGTAGGCCTAGATTCGCACGATGGACTGCCGAATCACGTCTTGCCGGAGGCTGAATCTCACGACGTGAGAAACGGCGAGATTGTCACAGATAGCAGTTCTTCCGCTGTCAATCCGCTTGCGAACTCTCTATCCGACGACAGAAGTATGCCTTCAACAATGACGCCAATGATGTCGCACAGTTCTTTGCTGGTGCGGCCCGGTGCGACTCTGTCCTTGAGAAGTTCCAAGAGACGTGTATCCCACCAGTCAACAAACTCATCGATCTGCTGAGAAATCTGCGGGTCGAGACCAGCAAGCTCCGCAACAACGAGTTGAAGCCACACTTTTCGATGTTGTGTGCTGACGGACCAATTCAAAAACGCCCACAGGTCATCGCTGCCGCCCGTGATGAACAGCAAAGCTTGCTCTTTGCTTTGCGCAAAAGAATGGCTTAGCGCAGCTTCGAGCAGGTCCTCCCTGGTCGGAAAATAGTGTGTCACGACCGTGGTTGACCGGCCCAGAGTCTCTGCGACTTTTCGAACCGTTACGTCTTTGACGCCACCCTCTTCAATCACCATCAAGGTGGCGTCGATAACTTGCTCGGGCATCCCCATCGTTCGCAGTTCCTAACCGTTGATTTGACAATCATACAACATCTGTTGTACAACAAGTGTTGTATCCTTTGATTGGAGTAGTTCACGTGCCATCTGAGCTCAGAAGCAATCTCTTCTTCGCCACTAGTCGAGGATTGACCAGGATGTTGAATTGGTTCGGTGACCCGATTGGACGGCTCGAGAGCTGCTCTGATGTCGCTGCCTTTGCTGAGACGCTTCGCTCGAAACCGGTGCACAAAAGCGTCACCGGGCTCCTGATTTCAGCCGACTATCACGTTTGCAGTGAGGTGCTGAAATCACCGAACTGGAGAACGCGACCAGAGGCGAACAACTTCGTTGAAAAGTTGTACTTGGGATCAATCGCTGACTCCGAAAAAGTAGATCCGTTTCTTGACTCGATCATTTCCAAGGATGGAACTGAACACACGAGAATCAGGAAACTGATTCAGCCCGCGTTTACGCATCGCGTGATGCAGAGCTGGAAGTCGTCAGCCGAGAAAATCGCTCACGAACTAGTCGCGAACATCCCCCGAAACACCGAGATCGACTTTGTGGAGGCCCTGGCTAATCCGCTCCCACTAGCGATGATTTGCGAAATTCTAGGTGTGCCGCTGGGCGATCGTGACAAGTTCACAACGTGGGGGAGAACCCTCGCAATCATTGGCCTAGACCTTCCGCGGACAACCCAAGAGAGTCGTGAACTCGAGAACGCTTCTGAGGAGCTCACAACCTACATTTCTCGCTTGCTGTCAGAAAGAAAACTCAATCCACAAGAAGACCTTCTGTCTGTGCTCGCGAATGCCGAATACGAAGGCGACAAACTGACGGACAGAGAAATAGTCGCGACGGCATCCTTCTTGCTCATTGCCGGATTTGAGACGACAGTCAACCTGCTCAGCGTAGGGACCTTGGTGCTTCTTGAAAATCGCGAACAGCTGAGGAGAGTCGCAGCTAATCACGATCTAGTGCCGAATCTGGTCGAGGAGGCATTGAGAGTTGTCACGCCAGTTCAATACACGGCCAGAACTGCCGACTCCAATCTGGAGCTTTCTGATGGCACAAAGGTGCGTCGAGGTCAGAGCATCGTCCTAGTCCTGACCGGAGCCAATCGGGACTCTGACTTGTTTGAACGCCCAGATTCATTTGAGGTAAGCCGAGAAAATGCCCGTAAGAACATTGCTTTCGGATACGGGGCGCACCATTGCATTGGCGCTCAACTTGCGCGCCTGGAAGCAGAAACTCTCTGGTGCGAGCTGTTGCAACGATTTCCGAATGTCACGGATTGGCAACTCGTGGGACCTGTCACGCAGAGGGCGGGCAAGACCATCCGGGGCCTTGAACGCATGCCGATGCGTTTTGGTGATCGAGTGGCGGTAGCCAAGTGAAAGTCTCGACTCAGAAGTCACTGAAACCGGTGGTTTACCTTCAGCTCTCCAATTTCTTTTCTGGAATCTCGAACGCTGTCGTCATGATCACAATCCCTTGGCTCGTTTTGGAAGTGACCGATTCACCATTCTTTGCGGGCCTGGTTGTGGCAATTTCCGCGATTCCGTCGCTCCTGGTTGCCCCATTCGGCGGAGTGCTGATCAATCGATTTGGCGCCAAGAGCATCAGCGTTTTTGCCGACCTGATGTCGATGGTGTCTGTCATCGCTTTTCCCGTTCTGGCCATCACGGGCACTCTGTCCGCACTTTCGATATCGCTCCTCGCGTTACTGGGCGCCGTTTTTGATCCGCTCGGGTACACGGCGCGAAAAACCATGATTCAACCGGCGTCGCAGGTCGCCAAAATCGATGTCGACCGCGTCAACGGAATTCACGAGGGGTTGTTCGGGGCGAGTTGGGTTATTGGCCCCGCGCTCGGAGCAGGGCTGATTGCAACAGTGGGAGCCACGAACTCGTTCTGGGTTGTCGGTGCCCTGTTTCTGTTGGCCGCCATCATGATTCTGCTCATGAAAAAATCGCACATTCCAAAAATCGATTCGCCGTCCACCGACAAGCTCACCAGCGGCTTTAGCGGCATCACACTGGGGTTCAGAAGACTGTGGCAAGACAGATTTCTCCGGGCCATCGTGCTGGCGGAACTGGTTTTGGCCGCAATTTATCTGCCCACCGAATCTGTGATTCTGCCAACATACTTCGAATCGCTGGGCAGACCCATTGACCTCGGGCTGGTGATTTCGGCTCTCGCGGCCGGCTCAACGATCAGCGCCTTTGCCTATGGCTGGATCGTCAAACTAATCGGCGGAAAGAACCTGATTCGCATCACATTTATCGGAGTATCACTGGGCACATTGGGCATGGCCTTTCTTCCCCCGTTCTGGCTCATGCTCACTTTTGCGCTCATCCTCGGATTGGCTTTTGGACCCTTTTACCCGTATCTCAACTCCAAGATTCAGTCGCGCTTTTCCAGTCATGAGCACCCCATGGTCTTCAGCGCACAAACGTCCGTCTTCTATGCCGCCCCGCCGCTGGGCATGTTGTTGGTGGGATTGGCGCTTGAGGGCTTGGGCGTTTCTCTGACGTACCTCATCTTGGCTTCCGTGATGATTGTGGTTTCTGTCCTTGCACTCATCTCGAAGCACATCCGCACGGAGAGTTAGTCGCCGTCACGGAACCCGAGTCGCTATGCCGGGAAGCACCCCTGGAGGCTTGGCACGTAAACATCGCCAACGACGACTGCACCCGAAGCACCGAATGAGCCGTCGGAGGATGCGAAAAATGCCATCCGGTAACCGTCGACGACGTCTCGGCTAAAGGTGGTTTCAAAAACACTGGAGTAGAAATCACACGCGCGATCGAGATCCAGCACGGGAATCTCAAAGTAGACGACGGGGTTGCTCCCCACCGCTTAAGCCTAAAGCCACGGTTTGTGCAGGCAGGGAATCGAGCGGAGAATTGGCCCCGGCGCGAAGCTGGCGCTTCGCAGGCGCCGTGGGCCCAGATTCGAACTAACCGAATCCGGTTCCCCCTATAGATACTGGGGCTAGGGTCAGCCAAATCACCTTCTGCGCCGTTTTTCTGCGCCATCTGTTACGCGTGCAGACGATTTTGAATAGTTGTACACTTGTACAACTATTCAGCTTTAGGAGAAGAAAAATGGCTTACGTTGCGGTGTTGATGGCAGGTTTGTTTGAGATTGGTTTTGCCACGTTTTTGAAGTTTTCAGCAGGCTTCACCAAACTCTGGCCGAGCCTAGGATTTCTAGTCTGTGCAGGACTTAGCTTCTATCTGCTCAGTTTCTCTCTCAAGACGCTGCCAGTTGGAACTGCCTATGCGATCTGGACCGGCATCGGCGCTGCCGGCACAGCCGTGCTTGGAATGCTGGCATTCAATGACCCTGTGACCTTTAGTCGCATCCTGGCTATCGCACTTATTGTTGGCGGCGTCATTCTCCTTAACGTGACTTCGGCTAGTCACGCTTGAGTAAGCAATCCGTAGGGGAGATAAAGAGACAGAAGATTCTCCTCTCAGCCTGCCAAGTTCTCATCAATGAAGGCTTTTCGGCAGTGACTCACAGACACGTTGCTGACCTGGCGGGCGTTCCTCTTGGAAGCACCACGTATCACTTCACTGACAAATCTGAACTCATCTTGGGGGCCCTCAAGCACTTGATTGAGGAGGAGCGTCTCCGGCGGTTGGCGATTCAGGCTCCAATGAATCCGTCGCTAGACCAAATCGCTTCGTTTCTCTTTGAGCTCTTTCTTCCTACTCAGTTCAGAAGCAAGAAGAAACTGGGAATCGTCTTTGAGCGATTGGTGGAAGCGAGTCGAAATGTTGAGGTAAAGAAACTTGTCGCTAGTGATCAAAAAGAGTTGAGTGCGCTCGTAAACGGGCACTTGATGACTTGGGGAATTGACGTGAAAGCTGATTTAGCCCAAGCAGTTTTTGATGGCCGAGCGCTGCAATGGCTGAACAGTGAGCAGCCCATTGAGGTTTTCAAGCAATCATTCCTAGAAGACCTAAATCGTTTAGCCCGCGGTTGATACCGTTTGCACACAGAACTGCGCATCAAGCAAAAACTCCCTCGATTAGCGCTTCTACTGATTCTCTAGATCAAGGGAGTTGCTGGCGGAGAATGGGGGATTCGAAGACTGTGCTGCAGCTCGCGAGGGCCATTTCCTGAAACCATTGATTACGAAGGCA
>JBIISS010000236.1:0-2827 GCA_044340895.1 Microbacteriaceae bacterium | reverse complement strand
GAAGATTGCCGGATCGGCGAACCTCGTCGTGTTTGGCCCCGGCGGCAACTCCACGAGCGTGCGCACGTACACGTATGTCGTTCCGGCTCCGACTGTTACTTCGGTCTCACCGAGTGTGGGCCGATTGAGTGGCGGCGAAGTGATCACCATCCGTGGCACGCGTCTTGCCGCGGTGACTGCCGTCAAGTTCGGAACAAGTTCGTCAACTGCCGCATCCGGCACGTCGTTGACCCGTATCAGTGACACGGAGCTCCGGGTGACAACGCCGGCTGGAACACTCGGCGCTAAGTCTGTCTATGTGATTGCACCGTCTGGAACGGCGACCAAGTCGAATGGATACACGTATGTCGGTGTTCCGACAATCACGACCGTGTCGCCCTCATCCGGTAGCAGTGCGGGCGGTTCAACTGTCGTTATCAACGGCACTGCGCTGGCGAACCTCAAGTCCGTGACGATCGGCGGCGCCCTCGCCACGGTCAGCACAACTACAGACACTCGCATCACCGCGATCGTTCCAGCCGGCACCCCCGGCGGGCGTGCCATCGTCGTCGTCACCGCAGGCGGAACAGCGACCAAGTTCAGCGGCTTTACGTACCGAGTCGTGAGGTCGTCGGCGAGAGCCGCTGCGGCGTCCGTTCCCGTTTCTCAGGCTTCACCAGCTGTCTCCGTGGCGCCGGTCGCCTCAGCTGCGCCGGTCGTCTCAGCCGCGCCGGTTGCCCAGTCGCCCGTCCCCGTCTCTCCGCCCGTGCAAGATGCTCAATCAGAACTCGAGACCAGTTTCGCCGTCGGCCCGACAGTTACTGACTGTGCCGCGTCTACTGCGGATCGTCCCGTCCAGCGTTGTTACGACGATAATGACCTCGACGCGGGTGTTTCACTTGATGGTGAAATCAACTATGCCGACGCCTATCTCAGCGCGAGCGACAAGACGAAACTCATTGTTGACGTCGTTCCCTACGTCAACATTTCGAACGATTCGTGGCTGACCCGAAGCGAAACGCACGTTCAAGCCTTCTTCGATGTCAACAACGATCAACTTGCCGACGTCGTTCTTGTTGCGCCGAACGCAACCGTGACGGTCAACGCGTCCGTTGCGGCCGGCGTCTTCGACTGGTCGGGTGGCCAGTGGGTGCAACGAAGCAGCGCGTGCTCGACCACCATTACTCGCGCCTACGGAACCCACTTTGCATTCCCGGCAGAATCAAACAACCAATGGTGGCAGTTCAGGGCTGACTGGTCTTGTCTCTTCGGCGCCCAAGCAACAGACGTTGACGTCATCACGTTCCTCAAGGATGAGCTCAACCCTGCATACACTGACTACGCGCCGGATGGCTGGCTCGGTGAGGGCATGAACCTCGCTGGAGCCATGCAGAATCCTCCGACCATGACGTCGCTGACCCCGTCATCGGGCGGAACTGCAGGTGGAACATCCGTCACGATTTCTGGCACCGGCATGGCAGACGTCTCGGACGTGTCGTTCGGCGGAACCAGTGGCACCATCTTGTCGCGCACGTCAACGCAGGTTGTCGTGAGCACTCCTCGAGTTGCGAGCATGGGTGCTGTCGAGGTGAGAGTGACCGGTCCGGGTGGTTCACGCGCCCTGGCGGGCGGCTTCACGTTCACGTCTTCTGCCCCCACGATTTCATCGGTTTCACCGAACGCAGGAGCAACGGCGGGTGGCACAACCGTCACCATTACGGGAACAAACCTCTCGGGAATCACTAACGTTCGATTCGGCACCGCATCGGCGACCATCCTCTCGAAGACGGCAACCTCGATTGTTGTGACCAGCCCCGCCGAGGGATCCGGCTTCGTTCCGACGTCGCCGACCGAGACTGCGTTCACTAACGGCACGCTCTGGGGTCTCACCGGTGCATTCGGCACGAAGGCGAATACCGCTTGGAACCTGACCCAAGGTTCGAGCGATGTCATCGTTGCTGTGCTCGATACCGGCATCACGGCGCACCCCGACCTCGGCGCTCAGGTGCCCGGGTACGACATGATCTCGTCGACGAGCATTTCGAATGACGGTAATGGCCGCGATAACGATCCCTCCGACCCCGGGGACTGGTGCCCGTCAGCTGGCTCGTCGAGCTCGTGGCACGGAACCCACGTGGCCGGAACCGTGAACGCAGCCATCAACGGCGCTGGGTCCGTCGGAGTCGCTCCGAATGTCAAGGTTCAGAACGTGCGTGTGCTCGGAAGATGTGGCGGAAGTATGTCGGACATCGCGTCGGCAATCTACTGGGCCGCCGGTGGCTCGGTTTCGGGCGTTCCTGTCAACGCGAATCCGGCAGACGTCATTTCGCTCTCACTCGGCGGCGGTGGCGCGTGCAGTGCCACCGAGCAGAACGCCATCAACTTTGCTCACAGCCGTGGCATTGTCGTGACGGTGGCAGCGGGTAACGAGAACAGCGATGCATCTACGTCATCGCCGGGTAACTGCAACAACGTCATCACGGTTGCCGCCACAGACAGCAGCGGAAAGCGCGCCTCATTCTCGAACTACGGTTCGTACATTGAAATCGCGGCACCGGGTGTTGGCATCTACTCGACGGTGAATACCGGGTCGACAACGCCGAGCGGATACTCCTACCAGTCGTGGAACGGCACGAGCATGGCAACTCCGCACGTCGCAGGTGTTGTGGCGCTGATGCTTTCGCGTGACCAGACGCTGACGCCCGCTCAGGTGCTGCAGCGCATCCAGTCAACGGCAACGGCCTTTGGCGGCGGCGTGTGTGACTCGGCGGCACCGAGCAAGACGTGCGGTTCGGGAGTTATCAACGCAGGCTTGGCTGTCCAGTAGCCGCTGAGAGCACGTGTTTAC
>JBIISS010000025.1:0-9793 GCA_044340895.1 Microbacteriaceae bacterium | reverse complement strand
GCTCCAAGAAGGCTTGCACGCTCGTCGAAAACGACTCGTAGGGGTGGTGCAACAGCACGTCACCCTGTCGGATCGCGCTGAAGATGCTGATGGTTTCACCATCGGGTGAGACCAGTCGCGGGCTTGTAACACGCACGTGCGGGGCGAAGTGAATATCTTCGCGCTTGAGCGCGGCGATTTCGAACAGGCCCGTGAGGTTGAGTGGCTCGGGCAATCGCACCACCTCTTGGTCGGTGATGCCGAGCTCGCGCAGCAGCAGGTCGAGCGTGAGCGCATCCATCGTCGAGTCAATTTCGAGACGGATGGGCGGGCCGAACCGGCGGCGCAGCAGTCCCTTTTCGAGCACCTGAATCAGGTTCTCTGTTTCGTCCTCATCAATTTCGACGTCTTCGTTGCGGGTGACGCGGAACGCGTGGTGCTCGATGACCTGCATCCCCGGAAAAACTTCTTCGAGTCGATGTGAGATGAGATCTTCGAGGGTGATGAATCGAACACTGGAGATGTCGGTGCCTTCGTCGACGCGCACGAAGCGCGGCAGCATCTGCGGAATCTTGAGCCGAGCGAATTCTTCCGTTCCTGTTTTTGCGCTGCGAACGCGCACAGCGAGGTTCAGCGACAGACCGGATATGTAGGGGAACGGGTGAGCCGGATCAACGGCGAGCGGCATGAGCACCGGAAAAACTTGGTCGGAGAAATAGCGTGACAGCCGGACCTGCTCGTCGTCACTGAGTTCGCCCCATCGTGTGAGCTCAATGCCCGCAGTTGCCAATGCGGTCGACACTTCGTTGGCGAAGACAGCCGCATGACGCTCTTGAAGTTCGCGCGCGCGAGTCGTCACGTCTGTCAGTACGGCGCTCGGTGAACGCCCAACGTTGTTTGCCGTGGCAAGGCCTGTGACGATTCGGCGCTTGAGGCCCGCCACGCGAACCATGAAGAATTCATCGAGATTGCTCGCAAAGATTGCAAGAAAGTTTGCGCGTTCCAGGGTCGGGAGCGATTCATCTTCGGCGAGCTCGAGCACGCGCTGATTGAAAGCGAGCCAGCTCAACTCGCGATCGAGAAAGCGGTCAACGGGAAAGGTCGCGTTCTCGAGCGACGCCGCATCGACATCGAAGTCATCGTCGATGTCCGGATTTGAGTCGTCGATGTTCTCGAGCGAAATTTCGGGGAGGGAATCCACCCCCTTATCTTGGCACTGTCACGAAACTGTGCAGAAACGAGAAGTAAACGGTTGGGGCACTAACTGACTGTGGCGCGCTCGTTCTCGTCGACAACGTTGAACCGGTAGCCGACGTTGCGAACCGTGCCGATCAGGTGTTCCATCTCGCCGAGCTTCGCGCGAAGTCGACGAACGTGCACGTCGACTGTTCGTGTGCCCCCGTAGTAGTCGTAGCCCCACACCTCGCTGAGCAACTGCTCGCGTGTGAACACCCGTGACGGGTGCGCTGCCAAGAACCGAAGCAGTTCAAACTCCTTGAAGGTGAGGTCAACCGGGCGGTCGTGCAACTTGACCGAGTAGCTCGCCTCATCAATGACAAGTCCAGATGCTTGGATGCGCGAGGCGGCGTCGTCCACCGGGTTCTGCCGCCCGAGCGCAAGTCGCACGCGTGCATCGATCTCAGCCGGCGCGGACGACTCGAGAATTACGTCGGTGATTCCCCAATCACTGGTGATGGCCGCCATGCCGCCCTCGGTCACAACGACAATGAGCGGCGAGCTGAGTCCGGTCGCGGTCAGGATCTTGCACAAGTTCTTCGCACTCGCGAGGTCGGCTCGGGCATCGAGCATGATGAGATCAGAGTCGGGAGCGTTGACCAGATGAGCCGGTTCCGCCGGAATCACCTTGACCTGGTGCGAGAGCAAAGCCAGGTTCGGCAGCACATCGCCGTTGGGGCGCGCAGCGAGAACAAGAATGGTTGCCACGTGCGTCACCTCGATTCAACAGGTTGTACTTCATTCTAAATCGCGATTGTTTCACCACTGTTTCGTGCTGGCGGAAAGCGCGCCTCGGTTCGATGGGAACAGTTGCGGTCAGAGTCATAGACTAAAGCCATGATTGTCGCCCTCGAGCTCTTCTTCCTTGGTTTGCTCGCGCTCGCGAGCCTCGCGATTGCGTTCGTATCCATCGTCGTTCTCGTCAAGCTGTTCCGCAGCCCTCGCTGATAACGCAGGCCTTACTCGATGGCCGAACACTTCTCTGATCCCTTCCGTGAACAGCGTGCCCTTGGGCGCGGTGACGCGGTGGTCGTGCTCGGCGGCGCCGAACAAAGCGGGAGCGGGGTTGTGCGCCTGACGGGTAAAGACCGACTGTCATGGCTCGATTCGCTGGTCAGCCAAGAGGTGAGCACACTCGCCGTCGGCGAATCTGCCGAAGCATTGCTGCTGGATCCAAATGGGCGAATCGAACGCGTACTGCACGTGGTCGACGACGGCACGGCGACCTGGATTCTCATCGACCGCGACCCTCAGGGTGTCACCGAGTGGCTCGATCGCATGGTGTTTCGTCGCGATGTGGACGTGGTCAACGTGAGCGACGAGTTCACGGTTGTCGCGCTGCTCGGTGACGGACCCGCGGCGCAGACCGTCGCACCCCTCGCCGCAGCGCCGAACGGCGTTGCTCTGAGTTGGCGCGATCCGTGGAGCGAACTGGCTGCGGGTGGTTGGCAATATGCCGCGAACGAAGGTCATCCGGCTTCACGCTGGCACTACCGCGAATTCATGCTCGATGGCGACGGGATGACCGCACTGAACGGTCTCATTGCCTCGGAGAACATCGCCCAGGCTGGCACGCTCGCACTCGACGCGTTGCGTATCGCTGCGTGGCGACCCGCGCTCGCCGACGTGGACGAGACGAGCCTCCCGCACGAATTCGACTGGCTTCGCTCTGCTGTTCACCTCCACAAGGGGTGCTACCGCGGGCAAGAAACTGTTGCCAAAGTGCACAACCTCGGGCATCCACCACGACGACTCGTTGCGCTCGACCTCGACGGCAGCGACGCCGGATTACCCGAGTCGGGTTGGACGGTTGCGCTCGCCGAAACGCCAGAAAAGCACGTCGGGCACATCACGTCAGCAGGTCGTCATTTCGAAGAGGGGCCAATTGCACTCGCGTTGATCAAGCGCTCGGTGCCGGTGGATGCCGAACTCATCGTGCTCGCCCCGGGCGTCGCAGCAGATGGTCAAGCGGCAAACGGCGACCGCGCGATGGCAGCTCGACAGACGGTTATCGTTCCCCCCACCGCGGGCAAGGCTGTCGATGTGCCGCGAATCAATCGCGACCGAGTGCGCCCCACGCGATCGTAATCTCGCCCAAACGCCAGCGGGTGCGACCGGCGAGCACGGGCCACCCGTTCGACTTGAGCGACTCGACTGTGGCCATCCACCGCTGTGTCGCCCCAAATGTACTCAGGGGCGCGTGCACTGCCCACCACTTGTCGAGGTCGGTCATGAGGTTGCTGACCGCATCGCCGGGCACGTTGTGATGAATGAGCGCCTTCGGCAAACGTTCGGCGGCGATGCTGGGCAAATCGAGGCCGTCTAGTTTCAGCGAGACGGTGAGCGACTGCGGCCCTGCAGGTCGGTCGCCCACGGCCGGGGTCAGAGCTAGCCACGTCGACACGCGACCGATTTCGTCGCAGGTGCCGTCGACAAGCACTCCGTTTGGTTGCAGTGCGGCCAGCATCGACGCCCACGCGGCGGGCACGTGCTGCTTGTCGTATTGACGAAGCACGTTGAATGCACGAATGACCGTTGCTGTGCGCCTGCGAGGCAAGGGCGTTTCGAACCCGCCGAGGTCGAAGCGAATCGGCGGATGCGCATCCGTCATGCCCCATCGCTTCAGGTCGTCGCGTGCCGAGGCCACGCGTGCCGGGTCAATCTCTAGACCGAGCAACTCGACGTCGGGGCGCACGCGCACGAGTCGCTCGCGAAGCTCGACGGTGGTCACGGCGCTTGCTCCGAACCCTAGGTCGACGACGAGTGGGTCGCCCGTCGAACGCAGTCCCGGCCACGTCTGAATCCAGCGGTCGACGCGACGCAGACGGTTCGGGTTGGTCGTCCCGCGCGTGATGTTTCCGACCGGCATAGTCTCAAGTCTTACCTAGACTTGCAGCATGACGCACACCCTGATTTTGCTCCGCCACGGCAACAGCGACTGGAACCAGAAGAACCTGTTCACCGGTTGGGTCGACGTTCGCCTGAGCGAACAGGGTGTGGGCGAAGCCAAGAAGGCGGGTGCCCTGCTGCGCGAAAAGAACGTCATGCCTGACGTGCTCTACACGTCACTTCTTACTCGTGCCATTCAAACCGCGAACCTCGCGCTCGAAGAAGCAGACCGACTCTGGATTCCCGTCAAGCGAAGCTGGCGCCTCAACGAGCGGCACTACGGCGCGCTTCAGGGAATGGACAAAGCTCAAACGCTTGCTCAGTACGGGCCGGAGCAATTTCAGATCTGGCGTCGCTCTTTCGACGTTCCGCCACCGCCCATCGACAACGACAGCGAGTGGTCACAGATGAACGATGCGCGCTACGCCGGCATCGACGGACAGGTCCCCGCGACCGAGTGTCTGAAAGACGTCATCGATCGCATGGTTCCCTATTGGAACAGCGACATCGTGCCAGACCTCAAAGCAGGCAAGACCGTCCTCGTCACGGCTCACGGCAATTCGCTGCGCGCGCTCGTGAAGCACCTCGACGGAATCTCAGACGATGACATTGCCGAGCTGAACATCCCCACGGGCATTCCGCTCGTCTATGAACTGGACGACAACTTCATGCCTGTCAAGCCGGGCGAATACCTTGACCCGGCGGCCGCAGCCGCGGGCGCCGCGGCCGTGGCGGCGCAGGGACAGAAGAAGTAGCCGAGAAGCAGTCGGGCCCAAAAACCAGCCTGGGACTTAGTCGACTTCGATGATGTCGATACGAGCGGTCCCGTCGCTCGTCCACTCACCGGTGGAGAGGTACTTGACCTTCTTCGAGATGTTGACGGCGTGATCGGCAAAACGCTCGTGGTAGCGGCTTGCGAGCGTCGCATCCACGGTGTCAACGGCCGTTCCGCCCCAGGTCTCACCGAGAACTTTGTCGAAAACGGACAGATGAAGTTCGTCGATTTCGTCGTCGAGGTCACGAATCTTCTCGGCGTGTTTGAGATTCTGGGATTTCAAGAGCTTGGTCAGAGTCTCAGCGGCTTCAATGTCGAGCGAACCCATCTTCTTGAACGTGCCGCGCAGACCCTTCGCAACGACCTTTTCGGGAAAGCGGTAGCGCGTTAGCTGGGCGATGTGCTCGGCCATGTCGCCCATACGCTCAAGTGAACTGGATATGCGGAGAGCACTTACGACTGTGCGCAAATCTCGGGCTACGGGCTGCTGTCGAGCGAGGATTCTGATGGCTAGTTCGTCGAGGCTCAGTGCGCGCTCGTCGATGAGCCGGTCATCCTCGATGACTTCTTCGGCCAGGGACACATCACTCTCTCCGAAGGCTTGAGTTGCTTTCGTGATTGCAACCGTGACGAGCTGGGAAACCTCGACAAGTCGATCTTGAAGTTCGCTGAGCTCTTGTTGGAACATCTCGCGCATGCTGGCCCCTTTTCAGGTCATTTCCTGAATCGATAGTAACTCACCGACATCGTGATGGCAGTGAGCTCGGTCGAACGGAAGGTAACCAGTTCCTGAACTCTTCGAGAGAAAGCGCCAAAGTTACACCCGTTGGTCAACGAGCCGTAACGTTCCGTTAGCGTTGTCGTCATGAACGTCGGCTTTCTTGATGGCATCGTCTTTCTCGTTGTGGGCGCCATCTTGGGAGGTCTCATCGTGCTTGCCGTTACGCGCCTCAAGCGAACCTCGAATGAATCCAGGCCAGGCCAGGAGCCACTCGAGTGGGAGATGCCGGCTGGCGTGGGCGAGCTCTTGGAGTCGATTGAGTTCCCAGCAATCATTGTTGATTCGTCGAATTTTGTCGTTGCATGCTCTCCAGCTGCAATTCAGTTCGGACTCGTTTCTCAGAACCGCCTCGTCGTCAACGAGCTCATTGCCTTGGTCGTTGATTTGAGGTTTGGGGATGAGGCGATCATCCGCGAACTCGAAATCCCTCGAGGTCCGTACGGCGAATCGACGAGCACCATCGAGGCACGAGCATCCCGATTCGGAGCTGATTTTGCTCTGCTTTTCGTGGCGGATCGAACTGAGTTCCGGAGGCTAGAGGAGGTGCGACGGGATTTTCTCGCCAACATTAGTCACGAGCTGAAAACCCCAATTGGGGCCATTAGTTTGCTTTCCGAGGCGCTCACGGAGGCGGCGGATGATCCCGATATGGTTCGTCATTTCGCCGATCGACTATCTTCGGAGTCTGCTCGTTTGGCATCAATCACGCGCGAGATTATTGATTTGAGCAGACTGCAGGCTGAAGGCGCACTCGCCAAGTTCAGTTCTGTTTCGATTGATGAGGTTCTTCGCCAGTCAAGCGATGCGAATCGTGTGCTCGCCGCCAAGAAGAACATAGACATCGTCACGGGCGGCGCATCTGGCTTAACTGTGCGCGGTGACCACGATCGGCTCGTTGTAGCGGTGAACAACCTGTTGGCGAATGCCGTGCAGTATTCGCCAGTGAATTCGCGCGTAGGCCTCGGTGTTGCCGCCTTCAAGGATCGAATCGAGATTGCGGTGACAGACCAAGGTCCGGGCATGACGAAAGATGAAGCTCGGCGAGTGTTCGAACGCTTCTATCGAACAGACCAGGCACGGTCACGTGAGACGGGGGGCACCGGTTTGGGTCTCTCCATCGTCAAGCACATCATCAACAACCACGGTGGCGACACTAAAGTGTGGTCAAAGCTTGGTCAGGGGTCAACGTTCACTATCCGCCTGCCACGTGAGCCGAACGAGAGCGAGTAGCCATGACACATATCTTGCTCGTTGAAGACGAGGCTGCATTGAGCGAGCCGCTTGCATTTATTCTCGAGAAAGAAGGCTTCGAAATCACGGTTGCAACGGACGGAGCGCAGGCGCTGTCGTTGTTTGACGAAAAGAAGCACGACCTGATCTTGCTAGACCTCATGTTGCCCCAGGTTCCGGGAACGGAAGTTTGCCGCCAGATACGCGCCCACGCGCAAACGCCCATCATCATGTTGACCGCAAAAGACAGCGAAGTCGACATCGTTGTGGGTCTCGAGCTCGGGGCCGACGACTTCGTTACGAAGCCATACAAGTCGCGCGAACTCGTGGCCCGTATCCGCGCCGTTCTTCGTCGAAACAGCGCGCCCGGCCAGCAGGGCGAAGACCAGGTCATCGAGATTGGCGACATTCGATTGGATGCGGACCGCCACGCGCTGCACGTGCGGGGCAAGCTCACGCAGATGCCTCTCAAGGAGTTTGAGCTGCTCGAGTACCTCATGACCAACTCGGGCCGCGTGCTCACACGAGGGCAACTGATTGACCGCGTCTGGGGCTCCAACTATTTCGGCGACACCAAGACACTCGATGTGCACATCAAGCGCATCCGCGGACGCATTGAACATGACCCGGCAGAGCCAACGATGCTCGTGACCGTGCGTGGGCTCGGGTACCGGTTCGAGAACTAGCTCGCCGAGAGTAGCTTTCGCAAAAAACTACTGAGCAGCCGGTTCTTCGGTAGGTTCCGCAGGAGTAACGGCCGCCTCATCTTCTGCGGGTACTGCCGTTGACGTGGGTTCGGGCGTGGGCTCTGGAGTCGGAGTCGGTGTCGGAGTCAGGCCGTTGTATTCGGGCAACTGCGTCGTGAGTACCGGAACAAAAAGCGTCTTGGTTTCGGAGTCTCCGGCAAGCAGAGAGAGCTCAATCATCGCGCCGGGGGGAACACCAAAGTCGGTGAGTTGAACCTGTGGTTCGTCGCGACCGCCAAAGCTAATCGGCCACAGCGACGAGACGATGGTGACGACCTGCGTCGACACCATGCCATTGGTCGTGAATGCGATGTTGAGGTCGATGTCGGAACCGGTCGTGTTGATTGCGTCAAACATCAGTTGCCCGGTCACGCCGTCGTCGCTGATCAGAATGAGATTGCGAAGCTGAAGCGCGCCAACGTTGACGCCGACGCCGTCGCTCGGGTCGTACTTCTTGGTCGTAGCCTGAGGCTGAATCAAGTTGCACCCCGCGGTGCCCAGAGCGACCGATGCGACTAGCGCAGCGACGAGCACGAAGCGAATCTTCACGACGAATGCCTCCAAAAGCAGTCTGTGTGCCGGTAATCCTTGATGCGCACGAGCGCCACCGACAGCGATAAAAGCCTATCCCACGTGACGCAGGCCTCGGTCAGAGGGGCGTGAGCTCGCGTGGTAAACTTGGTCGATTTCGAAGGGTAGAAACATGCAGTTTGTCGTCGGTGAAACCGTCGTTTACCCGCACCACGGTGCGGCCACGATTACTGAGGTGAAGAAGCGCAAGAATCCCCGCACGGGCGACGAGAAGGTCTATCTCAAGCTGCACGTGAAGCAGGGCGATCTCACCATCGAGGTTCCGCAAGACGCTGTAGAAGATGTCGGCGTCCGGGACGTCATCGGCAAAGAAGGCTTGGCCAAGGTCGAGGCAGTACTTCGCGAGCCGTTCACTGAAGAACCAACCAACTGGTCCCGTCGCTACAAGGCCAACCTCGAAAAGCTCGCATCGGGAGACATCATCAAGGTTTCCGAAGTGGTTCGAGACCTCACGCGCCGCGACCAAGACCGTGGCCTTTCCGCTGGTGAGAAGCGCATGCTCGCCAAGGCACGCCAAATCTTGACGTCGGAGCTCGCGCTCGCAAAGAAGACCGACGAAGTGGGTGCATCGAAGATTCTCGACGGCATCCTCGGGGTCGTTCGCGAAGAAACCGAAAAGTAGAGCGGCACCCTCGTGCGCGTTGCCGTCATCGTCGTTGCGGCGGGTAGCGGATCGCGTCTCGGGCTGGCAACGCCCAAAGCATTTGTCGAGCTCGACGGTCAATCACTTCTCGAGCGCACGGCTCGCTCTGTTGCACAGTCGGCTATCGACGCACAGATTATCGCCGTTGTGCCCGTCGACCTTGTTGATGTTGCCGGCGAAATCCTGGCCGGTGCGCTCGGTGCTTCTCCCGAGACATCTGGCGCGGGCGATTCGGGCCACACCTGGTCGGTCATCGCCGGCGGTGTGATGCGTCACGATTCGGTTGCTCTCGGTCTCGGCGCAGTTGATGAGGATGTGGATGTTGTGCTCGTGCACGACGCGGCTCGCGCGCTGACCCCACCACACGTTTTTGAAGACGTGGCACGAGCAGTGCACTCCACGGGCGACGGCATCGTTGCCAGCCTTCCCGTGATCGACACCATCAAGCTGGTGAACGCCGATGGGGCTGTAGTCAGTGATGTTGATCGTGCGACGCTCGCCGCAATGCAGACACCCCAGGGCTTTCCGCGTGCCGAGCTGGAGCGCGCGTACTCCGATGCAGCTCACTCGAACTTCACTGATGACGCGGCCGTTTTCACTGCGGCCGGGTATCGGGTGCGCACCATTGCCGGAGACAGCGCATCCTTCAAGATTACGACGCCCGACGATCTGCACCGCGCGCAGCTGTTGCTCGGCGCCGACGCGGCGGCAAATGCCTTGCGAGTATCGGGCGCAATTGACGCGGATTCCCGATTCCGCGTCGGCACCGGCGTCGACACGCATGCGTTTTCTGACAATCCCCAGGTGGCGCTCACATTGGCCGGTCTCGAATGGCCCGGCGAACGCGGACTCGCGGGACACAGCGACGGCGATGCGGTCGCCCACGCCGTGTGCGATGCGCTTCTCTCGGCGGCGGGTCTCGG
>JBIISS010000206.1:0-2829 GCA_044340895.1 Microbacteriaceae bacterium | reverse complement strand
GGAATCCAAATCAGCGAGGGCGGAGAGCTTTCCGGCGAGAGACACAATGATGAGCTTTGCCGTCTTTGGGCCAATGCCAGAGACTTTCTTGAATGCTCCGTCGTCTTCGTGAACAACAGCAAGGTAAAGATCAAGGGGCGTCAGTTGAGACAAGATCGACATGGCAGAACGAGGACCCACACCGCTCACACTCAATAGCGCGTCGAACAAGCCCTGTTCCGTCGAAGATTGAAATCCGAAAAGCTGCATAGAATCCTCGCGCACAATCAAGGTCGTCGAGAGCTTTGCTACTTCACCTACTCGCAACGAAGCTGCGTGCCCGGGCGTGACCGAAACGGAGTATCCCACTCCTCCGACGTCGATGACGCACGCGGAGGTGCTGACGACGGAAACTTCGCCCCGAACGGATGAGATCACGAGGTTGAGGCTAGCTTGTGGTGCCTTTTCGCCGAGCGAGGCTCTCCGCGTCTCGCCAACGCCGCTGGGCGGGCGTCAGTTCCGTTGCAGAACCGGCAGAGCCCCCGCCCGTGCCGGAGCCACCCCGCCAGGCATTGCAAATTGCGAGAGCAAGAGCATCGGTGGCATCCGGAAGGAGCTTGGCGTTATCCATCCCGGTGAGCCGTCGAACCATTGTCGCGACCTGGGTTTTGTTGGCACGCCCCGAACCTGTTACCGCGGCCTTGACTTCTGTCGGCGTGTGAAGGTCTACACCCAGCGCGCGAGCGGCAGCTTCAACGAGCACAATTCCGCTCACTTGTGCTGTTCCCATGACAGAGCGCAGATTTTGTTGTGCAAAAACACGTTCCAGTGCAACGCGTTCCGGCACGAATTCGTCGAGAAGACCGATCAGAGCGGTGCGAATGGAGAGCAATCGCTGCGGAAGGTCAAGAGTGGGCGACGTCTGAATCACGGAAACGTGTACGAGAGTGATCTTGCGATCAGAAGCCACGTCGATAACCCCCACACCACATCGGGTGAGTCCGGGGTCTACGCCCAGGATGCGCACGGGATGTGTCTAGTCCTGTTCGAGTTCTGCGAGCACCGAGTCAGACAAGTCAAAGTTGCTAAAGACGTTCTGCACGTCATCGGAGTCCTCAAGCGCGTCAATCAACTTGAACACCTTGCGGGCAGTATCCGCATCGACTTCGACTGCGAGGTTTGGGACAAACTCGCTGTCGGCTGAGTCATAGTCAATCCCTGCGGTCTGAAGCGACGTGCGCACGGCAACGATGTCTGAGGCGTCCGTGATGATCTCGAAAGTGCCGCCCTGCAATGAAACATCTTCGGCGCCCGCGTCGAGCACGGCAGCAAGAATGTCGTCTTCGGTTGCCCCACCATCGGCTGACACGCGAATTACGCCCTTCCGACTGAAGTTGTAGGCGACCGAACCAGGGTCAGCCATCGTGCCTCCGTTGCGAGACATCGCTATGCGCACTTCGGCAGCCGCTCGGTTCTTGTTGTCGGTCAAACACTCAATCAACAAAGCAACACCGCTCGGGCCGTAGCCTTCGTACATGATCGTCATGTACTCGACGGACTCCCCCGAAAGACCGGCGCCACGCTTAATTGCGCGATCAATGTTGTCGTTCGGAACACTCGTCTTTTTGGCCTTCTGAACAGCGTCAACGAGGGTGGGGTTGCCGCTCAGGTCAGCTCCACCAAGTTTCGCTGCAACCTCGATGTTCTTGATGAGTTTGGCGAATGACTTCGCGCGACGCGCATCGATGACGGCCTTTTTGTGCTTGGTGGTAGCCCATTTGGAGTGTCCAGACATGCTCGAAAGTCTACAGATGCCACCACGGCGTCCGGGCTCACTTGTCGAGGACTGAAAACTCACGCAGCGTTGCGAACCAGCCTCAAGAAATACTCGTGCACACGAAACTCACCACAGACTTCGGGATGAAAGCTGATGCCGAGAGCGTTTCCTTGTTGCACACCAACTACTCGGCCATCCGAAAGCGTGGCGAGAACGTCGACGCCATCACCCACGCGTTCAACAACGGGAGCTCGAATAAACGCTGCCGCGAGTGGGCTATCCGCAATCGTCGGCGCGTGTATTTCCACCTCGAATGAGTCGACCTGAGCACCAAAAGCGTTTCGGCGCACGTCTACGTCAAGACCGCCAAGTGAGTGCTGGCCCTCAATCGCGTCAAGGATGTTTTCGGCCAACATGATGAGGCCAGCGCACGTTCCGAAAACAGGCAACCCAGAAGAAATTGACGTCTTCAGCGGTTCGAAGAGGTCAAAGGCTCGAGCTAATTTGTCAATCACGGAAGACTCACCGCCAGGAATGATGAGCCCGTCTAACTGAGCAAGCTCCCGCTCGCGACGAACAGGAACAGCTTCCACGTCGAGCTGGTCGAGCATCGCCATGTGCTCGCGCACATCGCCCTGCAGAGCAAGTACGCCGATGCGAAGCTCGCTGCTACCAGCCACGCTCTGCGAGACGGTGAGGAGCTGGCAGGTCGGAAACGTTGATGCCCACCATGGCCTCACCCAGACCGCGGGAGGCTTCCGTCACGGCGGCAGGGTCATCAAAGAAGGTGGTGGCCTTGACGATGGCCTTTGCGCGGTCGGCTGGGTTGCCCGACTTGAAGATTCCGGAACCGACGAAGACACCATCCGCTCCGAGTTGCATCATCATGGCCGCGTCGGCAGGTGTTGCGACACCACCGGCCGTAAAGAGCACAACGGGAAGCTTGCCGGTTTCTGCCACCTCACGGACGAGTTCGTAGGGAGCCTGAAGTTCCTTGGCGGCAACATACAGTTCGTCCTCTGACATCGACGAGAGAGTGCGAATCTCTGACGTGATCTTGCGGATGTGCTTCG
>JBIISS010000205.1:0-2845 GCA_044340895.1 Microbacteriaceae bacterium | reverse complement strand
TCGATGTCGGCTCGTCGCATCCTGGGGCTGGAGTAGGTCCCAAGGGTTGGGCTGTTCGCCCATTAAAGCGGTACGCGAGCTGGGTTTAGAACGTCGTGAGACAGTTCGGTCCCTATCCTCTGTGCGCGTAGGAAATTTGAGAAGAGCTGCCCTTAGTACGAGAGGACCGGGGCGGACGAACCTCTGGTGTGTCAGTTGTCCTGCCAAGGGCACCGCTGATTAGCTACGTTCGGAACGGATAACCGCTGAAAGCATCTAAGCGGGAAGCCGGCTTCAAGATGAGATTTCCATCCCTTCGGGGGAGAGGCCCGCGGCTAGACTACCGCGTTGATAGGCCGGGTGTGGAAGTGGGGACTAAAGACCCATGGAGCTGACCGGTACTAATAGGCCAATAATTTGATAATCACTACTCACAATCTGTTGTAAGGCTAGATTGTGGGGCCAAGATGATTCGCGTCCACTGAGTGGTTCTCGATGTACGGTCGAGAACCTGCCTAAATGGCGGATCCCTCTGCGGGTCCAGCTGTTTTTGCCAAGGTTTTGTTGACACATCAATAGTGTTTCGGCGGCCATAGCGAGAGGGAAACGCCCGGTCCCATTCCGAACCCGGAAGCTAAGACTCTTTGCGCCGATGGTACTGCAGGGGTGACCCTGTGGGAGAGTAGGACACCGCCGGACTTAAATTGTGAAATGGCCACCCAATCGGGTGGCCATTTTGCGTTAATCAATCGGAATGAACATGAGCGACGAAGACAAGAAGCAGCCAGGGCAAGACGACCCTTCGGGCAAGGATGAACGACGTCCGCGCCGGGACGATGGCGCGCGCAAAGATGGCCCGCGCAGTGGCGGACCTCGTAGCGGTGCCCCTCGTAGCGATCGCCCACGTCGCGATGGAGATGCGCGTCCGCCCCGCACCGGCGGAGCAGGCGGAGCCGGCAGACCAACTGGTGGAGCGGGTGGGGCCGGGCGACCTGCGGGTGCGGGAACGGGCCGACCAGAACGAAGCGGCTTTAGTGGAGCGGGGCGACCCGATCGGGGCGGGCGACCTGATCGTCCGGGAGCGCCGCGTGGCGCATCCACCGGCCGAGAAGGTCGCAGCGACTCTTGGGGTCAGCGCGATTCGGAGCTGACACCCGAGCAGATGCGTGCACGCACGCTCAAGCGTGTTCGGGAACGTCACGAAGACCCCTACATCGACGCGGATGTCACGCCCGAAATGCTGGTCAAGTCGGCATACAACGACTTGAAGACACTCGATAAGGAGAACGCCGACGTTGTCGCCCGTCACCTCGTGATGGTTGCGCGGCTTTTGGATGAGGAGCCGGAGAAGGCACACATGCATGCGATCAGCGCATCCCGTCGTGGTGGTCGTATTGGACTCACGCGCGAAACGCTGGGTATCACCGCCTACACAATCGGCGACTTCGCTCTCGCGCTGCGCGAGTTGAAGACGTACCAACGCATCACCGGTCGCGACGACCAGATTGCGTTGATGGTGGATTCTGAGCGCGGCGTTGGCCGGCCCGACAAGGCGCTCGAGGTCGGGCGCTCGGTTGACCGCACCAAGCTCGATGACTCGGTGCAGGTGAACCTAGCCATTGCAATGTCTGGTGCCCGCCTCGACCTTGAGCAGACGGAGCTTGCTCTGGCTGAGCTGGAGATTCCGCAGCTTCGAGCCGAGAAGGCGTATGCGTATCACGCCCCGCTCTACTTCGCCTATGGGGACGTACTCGCGGAGCTGGGACGCACGCAGGAAGCAGCTAAGTGGCAGCGTCGGGGTGAGCTGCTCGACGCCGCGCTTGACAAGATGGAAATTGACGGCGGCACCGACGAGAGCATAGGCATCGAGACCGAGTACGAGACTGTTGTCGAAGAAGTTGCGAGCGAAGAAGAGGTCAGTGAAACAGCCGAACCTGAAGCGCCGACTGACGAAGCGAGCGATGCATGACCCGACCGATTGACGGTGTGGATGTCGTGCTCGCCGACCTCGACGGTGTTGTGTACGCCGGGCCTAACGCGATTCCGCACGCGGTGGAGAGTTTGAACGAGGTGGCGCGGAGCATCCGCGTCGGATATGTCACGAACAATGCGTCGCGCACCGATGAGAGTGTGGCGCAGCACCTGCGCGATCTCGGCCTGAACGCCGAGGCACGCGACGTAGTTACCTCACCTCAGGCAGCGATGGCGTTGTTGCGCGATGTCGCGGCGCCGGGCTCGACCATTCTGGTCATCGGCGGCGAGGGACTCACGAGTGAAGTGGCGAAGGCTGGCTTCGTCGTGACCGATTCCGCCGAGGACAACCCCGCCGCTGTTATTCAAGGATTCTCACCCGACCTCGGGTGGAAGCACCTAGCCGAAGCCTCATTTGCACTGAACAAGCGCGTGCCGGGTGTGAGCGAAGGCATACCGTGGATTGCGACCAACATGGACTGGACCATCCCGGTTGCCCGCGGAGTTGCACCAGGCAACGGCACGCTCGTGTCGGCGGTGCATCTGGCTGTTGGACGCATGCCCATCGTCGCGGGCAAACCAGAACTGCCGATTTTCGATGAAGCGAAGCGCCGGTTCGAAACCGACAACATGCTCTTCATCGGAGATCGACTCGACACCGACATCAAGGGCGCTGTTTCGGCGGGCATCCGATCGGCGTTGGTTCTCACCGGGATTGACTCGGCCAAGCAGGCTCTGGCAGCACCGATTGGTTCGCGCCCGACCTACATTGTGGATGATCTGCGGCAGCTGCACGAGCCGTACCCCGCAACATTGACTCACGCTGACGGCAGCGTGAGTGTGGGCGAGGCGCATGTTGCGAAGCGCGGCATGGAGTTGGTCGTTGAGCGCGAGG
>JBIISS010000204.1:0-2849 GCA_044340895.1 Microbacteriaceae bacterium | reverse complement strand
TGTAGCGACAACTGCCGCCACAGCGACAAAAGCCGCTAGAGAGGAACGACGAATCACGATTATGCCTTTCGTTGTGAATGTGAATAGGAAAGCAAGTGCTAACGCATTTGTACACTGTCGTAACGTTCTCGTCAAGCCCTAGCGCGTGAAGAGTTTGCTAAGCCCGGTGACGCGCGCCATGTCACTCGTCCAGAAGACGTGTGACATGGCGCAGCGCCCCGATCTCGACTTCACTCCCCTCTAGGCCTTGTCTCGCGTCGGTCGGCTCGCGCGGTTGCTCGACCGCGGACTGGTCGTGCGGCGAGACGACCCGAACGACGGCCGAGGCGGCGATTCTGTCGGGGCTCACACAGGCCGAGCAAAAGAAACTGGCCGAGTCGTTGCGACGATTGGGCTTGAGCCTCGACGAAGCTACCGGCGAGGACTAAGCCTTGCCGAGAAGTGGGCGAAGAATGGCGACCCACGCTGCGTATCCAGCGGGCGTGAGGTGAAGGTTATCCCGGGTGAATTCGGATCGCAATGCCCCGTTCACCGCGAGCTCTGGCCACATGTCGACGAAGATCAGACCTCGTTCGCTGGCGATGATGCGCAACTTGTCGTTGAGCATCGTGATCTGCTCGGTCAACAAGGTAGTGCGAGGAAACACGCTGTTGATCAGAATGCGCGTGCCCGGCGAGACCTGAGAAATGTGCGACACGATGTCGTCAACTCGAGACGCAATGCCGTCGAGGTCACGCAGGGCTTCGGCAGCGTGAAGGTCGTTCGTTCCAATGATCAATGACACGACGGATGGCTCATTCAACGATTCATCAAGACGGTCCCGCAAGTCAACCGTCGTGTCGCCATCGATGCCTCGGTTAGCAACGGTCAGGTTGGGAAACCACTCGTGCCAACGCCCACGCTTGGCCAGGCTGTCGCCAAGAAAAACCACCGCACCTTTCGGGGGCCGCTCGGCCGCGTAACGGGCTCGGCGAGCCTTCGCACCCGGTCGACCGATTTTGAAGAATAGCGGCACAACGGCGAGATAGATCTTGTCCGAGTTCATGATGCCCCTTCGCTGACGCCTTTTACCGGCTCGCCTCGATTTGCTCCGAAAGCTCAAGCCAGCGCGACTCGAGCGTCACGACCTCGTCAGCTAAGCGACTTGTCAGTGACGTGAGTTCGGCGAGACCAGTGAAGTCGTTCTGGTCGTGGGACGCAAGTGCCTCATGCCCGCGGACAATTTCGTCCTGCAACTTGGTGATCTTGCGATCAATTGCGGCAACTTCCTTTTCTGCGTTGCGCAGGTCGGCGCCGGTGAGCGCAGGAACGCGCGCAACCTTAGGTGCGGTCGCGCCGCCGCCGGAGCCGCCCGACGACCCTCCGCCATTCTTTTTTGACGCTGCGCGCAACTCGAGGTACTGGTCCACACCGCGGGTGAGGTGCCGAAAATGTCCGTCGAGCACAGCGAACTGGTTATCGGTGATGCGCTCGAGCAGGTATCGGTCGTGCGAGACGACAAGCAGAGTGCCGGGCCAGGTGTCGAGCAGGTCCTCCATCGCAACCAACATGTCGGTGTCGAGATCGTTCGTTGGCTCGTCGAGAATCAGCACGTTCGGCTCATCCAAAAGAATCAGCAACAGCTGCAGGCGTCGCTTCTGTCCGCCCGAGAGCTCTTTGACGTAGGTCGAAAGTTGGGCCGACGTGAACCCGAGACGCTCGAGCAGTTGGGCGGGCGTAATCTCTTTGCCGCCGGCAACATAGGTCGTGCGCTTGCGGGCGATGACGGCGCTCACGCGTTCTTCGGCGAACTCAGCGAGTTCGGCAAGTTCCTGACTGAGCACGGCGATCTTGACGGTCTTTCCGCGCTTTACACGACCGCTGGACGGTTGCAGGGTGCCCGACACCAAGCTGAGCAGAGTGGACTTGCCCGCACCGTTTACTCCGAGCACGCCGGTGCGCTCGCCCGGTGCGATGCGCCAGGTGACATCGCGCAAGATGGTGCGACCGTCGAATTCAACGCCGATGTTCTCGAGGTCAACGACGTCTTTGCCGAGGCGCTGCATCGCCATCGAAGCAAGCTCGACCGCGTTGCGGGGTGGCGGCTCGTTTTCGATGAGTTCGTTCGCAGCTTCAATGCGAAACTTCGGCTTGGTTGTTCGCGCTGGTGCGCCGCGTCGCAACCACGCCAACTCTTTACGCATGAGGTTCTGGCGCTTTGCCTCGCTCGCCGCGGCGGAACGGTCTCGTTCCACGCGCTGCAAGATGTAGGCCGCGTAGCCGCCTTCGAACGGCTCGATGATGCGATCGTGCACTTCCCACGTTGCGGTGCACACTTCGTCGAGGAACCACCGGTCGTGGGTGACGACCACGAGGCCGCCCTGGGTTGAGGGCCAGCGCGTCTTCAAATGGCGGGCAAGCCAGGCGATTCCCTCGACGTCGAGGTGGTTGGTGGGCTCATCCAAGAACAAGATGTCCCAGTCACCGGCGAGAAGACCGGCGAGTGCGACACGGCGACGTTGACCACCCGAGAGCGTGGCGACCGTCGCGTGCCAGTCGATGTCGGCCAGAAGGCCGGAGAGAACATCCCGAACCACCGAGTTCGACGCCCACTCGTGTTCTGCCATGTCGCCGACAACAGCGAAAGCGACCGTTTGACTTGGGTCGAGGGTGTCGGACTGGTCGAGCATGCCGATGGTGACGCCGCCGCGACGAGTGACCTTGCCGCCGTCGGGTTCACGCCGGCCGCTCAGCAGGCTGAGCAAAGTCGACTTGCCGTCACCGTTGCGGCCGACGACTCCGATGCGGTCACCTTCAGCGATACCAATCGTGATGTCGTCGAACACCACACGGGTGGGAAATTCGAGGCG
>JBIISS010000203.1:0-2855 GCA_044340895.1 Microbacteriaceae bacterium | reverse complement strand
ACGAACCGCCGGAACAAATCGAGCTGCGGTGCGTTCGAGTCGTAGTTGTCTTCGGGGTGCCACTGCACGCCGAATGCCCAGGCGGGGGCATCCATCTTTACCGCTTCGACGTAGCCCTCAGTCGATCGACCAATGACTTCGAGCCCCGGAGCAACCTGGTCAATCATCTGGTGGTGGTAGCAGCTCGCCTCGACGGTGGCCGACGACAGCCCGAGCTCGTCGACGTACTTATCGATCGTGACGGGGGCGACGTGGTGCTGATGGGGCGCGCCCATGTGTTGCACAAGGGTGCCGCCAAGGGCGACGTTCGTAATCTGAAGTCCGCGGCAGATAGCCAGCACCGGGATGCCCGCACTCAGTGCGTAGCGAACCATCGAGATGTCGGCCTCGTCGGCCGTGTCATCGACGTCGTAGACGTGCTCGCTCGAAATCTCCTGACCGTACGCGGTCGGGTTGATGTCGGCGCCACCGGGCATGAGCACGCCGTCGATTCCGCGCAGGCGCTCGGCCCAGTCTGTTCCTGCAGGCCCGGCGGCAGCAATCATGGTCAGTGGTTCTCCGCCGGCGGCCCAGACGGCATCGGCAAGGCGCCGAGCGGTGACGATCGCGGCGTAGCGCGTGGCCGATGTTGATTCGGCAAAGCGAGCGAGAATCGCAATGCGAGGGCGGTGTGCGGAAGACATAGATTCTCTTTCGGCCTCAAGGTTTCGCGGCGAAAAGCCGGCACAACCAATTATTGACTTTCACATCGTACCGATAATCATTAGTATACGAATGATTCTTTTTCACGACGTTGTGAGGTCCTTCTTTCATGAGCACGATTAGCGTTGCTGGCGCTGACATCGACACCCGCCACTTCATTGGCGGCGTGCGTGTTGCGTCGACCGAGACCTACACAAACACCTCGCCCATCGATGGCACCTTCCTGGGTGAGATTTCCCGCGGAGGCGCGACCGAAGTTGAGCAGGCCGTCGCCGCTGCTCGCGCAGCTTTCCCTGCCTGGTCTGCACTCGGACCCCAGGGCCGCGGTGCGCTTCTGCACAAGCTCGCTGACCTGGTCGAAGAGAACAACGAGACACTCTCGCAACTGGAAACCATGGACAACGGATCGCTTCTGCGTTCGCACCGCCGAGGCGTCATGCCTCGCGTGGCGATGAACATTCGCTTCTTTGCCGACTGGGCAATGAACGAGCTCCACCACGAGCCCTTCGAGACACGCGGTCACACCAACAACGTGAGCTGGGACCCATCGGGAGTTGCTGCACTCATCACGCCCTGGAATGCGCCACTCATGTTGGCCACCTGGAAGATTGGCCCGGCGCTCGCCGCGGGCGACACGGTCATCCTGAAGCCGGCCGAGTGGACTCCGCTGAGTGCATCCTTCTTTGCGGATCTCACGGTGAAGGCCGGAATTCCCGCGGGCGTTTTCAACGTTGTGCAGGGATACGGAGCAGAGGCGGGTGCCGCGTTGGTCGCGCATCCCGGAATCTCGCGAATTTCGTTCACTGGTTCGGTTCCCACCGCGAAGATCATTGCGCGCGCGGCGGCCGATAACCTCACCCCGTGCTCGTTTGAGCTCGGCGGCAAGAGCCCGATGATTGTGCTCGGTGACGCCGACCTCGATCTCGCCGCCGAGATTGCCGTCGAACAGTACGACAACGCCGGTCAGGTCTGCCTGTCGGGTACGCGCATTTTCGTTCACGAGTCGGTTGCCGACGAGTTTCAGGCAAAGTTTGCCGAGCGCGCAGCCAAGATCACTCAGGGTGACCCGCGCGATGAAAACACTGACATCGGCCCGCAGATTCACCAGGTTCACTTCGACCGCATAAAGGGATTCGTGGATCGCGCCGCGGCCGAAGGTCAGAACATTGTGTGGGGCGGCACGCCGAACGCTGACCTTGGCGGCCTGTACTTCACCCCGACGCTCGTGCTCGAGCCGACCCCGGGAGCCGAAGTCGTCACACAGGAGATTTTCGGGCCCGTGCTCACGATGATGACCTTCAGCACCGACGAAGAAGTTATCGAGCGTGCGAACGGTACAGAGTTCGGTCTCGCCGCGGTCGTCGTCTCGGGCAACAAAGACCACGCAAAGAAGATCACGGACGTTCTCGTCGCCGGCACAATCTGGGTGAACTGCTTTTTCGTGCGCGACCTGCGTGCGCCGTTCGGCGGCTCGAAGAAATCGGGCATCGGCCGTGACGGTGGAACGTGGTCATTTGATTTCTACGCCGATGTCAAGAACACCGTCGTATCTCCAAATGGATGGAAGGAATAGCAATGGGTGAAGTAGTTGGAGCAGCACTGTTGGCTCACGTCCCAACGATTATGTTGCCTGAAGATATCCGGTACGAACTCAACGAGGGCAAGGAGATCTCGCTCGTCCCCGGGTTGCACCGCCTTCGCAAAGAAGTGATGGAAACGCTCGACTACGACACCGTGGTCGTGCTCGACAGCCACTGGGCGACAACCGTTGAATTCGTCATTACGTCGCACGACGATCGCGAGGGCTTCTACACGTCTGAAGAACTCCCGCGAGGCATGAGTGCGGTTCCTTACAAGTTCCGCGGTGACCGTGAACTGGCCGAGTCGGTGGCCAAGTACCAAGAGAAGAACGGCACCTGGATCACACCGATTGACGACGAGCACCTGCCCGTCTTCTACGCGACCATCAATCTCTGGGACTACCTCGGCAAGGGTCTAGACAAGCGTTGGGTGAGCATCTCTGTTTGCCAGACCGCAACGACGGAGGACTTTCTTCGTGCGGGACGCGCTCTCGGTGAGGCAATTCGCGACTCTGATCGCAAGGTCTTGCTGCTCGCATCCGGAGCTCTGTCGCACACCTTCTACCCGCTGCG
>JBIISS010000202.1:0-2857 GCA_044340895.1 Microbacteriaceae bacterium | reverse complement strand
CTGATGGGCTTCGGACACCGCGTCTACAAGAATTACGACCCGCGTGCGCGTCTGGTCAAAGAAACGGCCGACGAGGTGCTTACCGCGCTTGGCGTGAGTGACCCCCTTCTCGACGTGGCCAAGCAACTCGAAGAGATCGCACTCGCCGACGAGTACTTCATCGAGCGCAAGCTCTACCCGAACGTCGACTTCTATACGGGCGTGATCTATAAAGCCATGGGATTCCCGACACGCATGTTCACGGTGCTCTTCGCGCTCGGTCGACTTCCCGGTTGGATCGCGCACTGGCGTGAGATGAACTCCGACCCCGCAACGCGCATCGGCCGCCCGCAGCAGCTGTACACGGGCGCACCGGAGCGCAACATTCCCAAGCGCTAAACTGGCAGGCCGGCGGATGTTCTGACCGGCTTGAGGCGTGAATCGGAGGTGTGCGATGCCCAAAGAAAAGGGCGAAAAGGTTGTCGCCACCAACCGCAAGGCGCGTCACGACTACACAATCATCGAGACGCTCGAGTGTGGAATCGTGCTGTGGGGCACCGAGGTGAAGTCGCTTCGCGAAGGTCGTGCATCCCTCGTCGACGGTTACGCGTTCTTTGAGGGCGGGCAGGGTTACCTCGACGCCGTGCACATCCCGGAATACCACCAGGGCACCTGGAACAATCATGCTCCGCGACGAAAGCGCAAGCTGCTCATGCACAAGCGCGAAATCGAGAAGTGGTCGGGCAAAGTCAAAGAGGGCGGTTACACGCTCGTGCCGCTGCAGCTTTATTTCAAGGATGGCCGCGCCAAAGTTGAGCTCGCACTTGCGAAGGGCAAGAAGGAGTACGACAAGCGTCAGGCGCTGCGTGAGCGTCAAGACACTCGTGAGGCTCAGCGCGCGATGGCGGGGCGCAACCGCCTCGGTGACTGACCGGGCTTAGACCTTGAGGTCGGCTTCGATGGCTCCAACAATCGCAGCGTCATCGGGCTTCATCGTCGGACGGAACCGCTGTACGGTGCCGTCGCGCTTGACGAGGAACTTCTCGAAGTTCCACTTCACGCGACCAGCAACACCGCTGGCGTCCTTGATCTTGACGAGCTCTTTGTAGAGCGGGTGACGGCCCAAACCGTTGACCTTGACTTTGTCCATCATCGGGAACGTGACGCCCCAGGTCATGGAGCAGTAGTCGCCGATTTCTTCGTTCGACCCGGGCTCCTGCATCATGAACTGGTTGCAGGGGAACCCGACCACCGTGAATCCGCGTGATTCGTACTTCTTCTGCAACTCTTCGAGCTGCTCGTACTGCGGCGTCAGACCGCACTTTGAGGCGACGTTGACGACGAGCACGGTCTTGCCGGTGAATTCGGCGAAGGTCGTGGAGCGTCCATCCAGCGTGGTGATTTTCTGAGCTTCAAGTGCGGTGCGAGTCGTCATATGCCAAGCGTATGTCTAATCCCGACGGAAGTGGAGTGCGCGCGGGAATACGCGATGTCTGCTCGCGGTTGTAAACTTCACACAACACCAGAAGAGGTGCACGATTACCGGCCCGTCAGTTGATTCGGTCTGGTGATTTACAAGTCAATAGCGTGTGATGGTTCGCTTCGCCACCTTCATGGGGATGATCGGTTTCGACATTGCCTGAGAGCGGGAGAGAAGCGGGCCGAGGATGCAGAGCTATCTCGTAAACGCTCTCTGCAAAATATAGGTGCCAAAGCTAAGCGCACCGACTTCGCCCTCGCTGCCTAAGCGAGCCTGAAGTCCGTCAGACCGGGCTAGATCCCGACCCGTGTTCTGGCGTTATCTAGGGAACTAGCTGCGTTGTTGCGCCTCCGGGCAACGCGGGACTTGCACTGTGGCTGGGCTTGTCGACTTAGGTGTCTGGTGACAAAAGTCGGAGCCGAGTAGAACGTTTCCACCGACTACGCCCGTAGAAGACTCACAATCACAGCAGTGGACGGGGGTTCAATTCCCCCCATCTCCACCACGTGCGAGCACCATCACACGCTATCGACTGCAATCGCGTCAATCCCTGACGTGATCACTGGCAAAGAGTTGAGGCCCCCACGAAACGTGGGGGCCTCAGTTTCTTGCGAGGTGCTTAGTTGCTTGCCGTTGTGCGACGTGCGCGGCGAGCGAGCGCAGCCCCACCGAGTCCCAGCGCGGCCGCGCCCAGTGCGAGCGCGCCCATCGTGCTGGCGGATGCGCCCGTGTCGGGCAGCGACTCGGCTGCCGGCTCAGGAGCGGGTGAGCCACACTCTGCGAGTACCTGAATCGACGCCGAAGAAACGATGGACTGAATCGTCAACGGATCGGTGCCGTTGCTCGCTGTCACAATCGCGTATGTGTAGGTTTGCCCGAGTGCCACGCTCGTGAAGGCCCCGTAGGGGAAGCTTCCGTTGTATCCCACGGTCTCAAGCACGTATGGGGTTGGGTTATTTGATGACCAGACGGCCGCATACTCCGGTGCTGTCAGGGGCACAACAGTTCCATCGGTGTAGCCGTCGAAAGTCAACATGACAAATTCGCCAGGGCAGACGGTCGACGCGGAAAAGGACACGCGAGAGTTAGCGAATGCTGCGGAGGGCGCGAGCGCGCTTGCGGCGACGATGGCCGTTGTTGCGCCGGCGACGGCGAGGGATCGAAGCTTCATGGCTTGAGGGGTTCCTGTCTCTTTGGGGATTCGCGCGCGGGATCATCCATCCCGTGAGGGTGCGGATTGCGAGCTCTAGAAACTCTAGAACAGAATCAATGCCGATGTCTATCTTGATGACTTTGGCGCGTCTGCGGGTTTACGAACTGCTGCGAATCACGACCTGCCCTTGGGCACAATTCTTTTGACGGCCCAGCAGCGCTGATAACCTTGAACCAATCGGACCT
>JBIISS010000201.1:0-2870 GCA_044340895.1 Microbacteriaceae bacterium | reverse complement strand
AACAGCGCACCGGCCAGCAGAGGAGACATCGCCGACATCGCGGCACCGAGAGCTGACCACAACGCAATCGCTCGAGTGCGCGCGGCACCGAACCACAACGCAGAAATCAGTGCCAGCGTGGTCGGATACGCCATGCCCGCCGCAAACCCACCGAGCAGCCGAGACAGCGCGAGAACTTCCACGTTGGGGGCCAGAGCAGACATCACAGCTGCCGGGATGCCCGCAATCAACCCAATCAGAAGCATGTTCTTGCGCCCGTATCGGTCACCAATAGCGCCGAGGTACAGCACCGTGGCCGCAAGTCCGAGTGAGAATCCCATCGCCACCAGGTTCAACCCGGTCTGCGAAGCGCCGAGGTCTTTGCCGATCTCGGGGAGGCCGACGTTGGCCACCGCAAGATTCATGTTCGCCACACCCGCTCCCAGAATCAGGGCGGTCAGGATGCGCCCACCGTTCTTGGGGGCGGAAGCACGTGAGTTCGCAGTCATAACGTTCCCTACGGTACACTTTGAGCACGGTATCGGAAACGATATCGAATTCGCGTGCTCACCAACTTCGCGAAACCCCATCGGTCGGTAGTTTCATTTGACTCTCCGCGGGGCCACGAACGGGCACCAGGGCTTATCTCCACCGGAGAAAAGCGACAAAACCGCAAATTGGCGTCGCTCTCGCGCGCCGAAGAATAAGGACATGGCCATGGCCGTTGTAACCATTCGCCAGCTGCTCGACAGCGGCGTTCACTTTGGACACCAGACTCGTCGGTGGAACCCGAAGGTAAAGCGATTCATTCTTGCCGAACGTTCTGGCATTCACATCATCGACCTTCAGCAGTCGCTTGCCTACATCGACAAGGCGTACGAATTCGTGCGTGACACCGTTGCCCACGGTGGCACGATCCTTTTCGTTGGCACCAAGAAGCAGGCCCAAGAGGCCATCCGCAACGAGGCAACTCGTGTCGGACAGCCCTTCGTCAACGAGCGTTGGCTCGGCGGTCTGCTCACCAACTTCCAGACGGTCGGCAAGCGCCTCGCCCGCATGAAAGAACTCGAAGAGCTTGACTTCGAAGACGCAAGCAAGAGCGGCTTCACCAAGAAGGAACTCCTCATCAAGAAGCGGGAGCTCGACAAGCTCCACAAGAGCCTCGGCGGTATCCGCAACCTCACCAAGACGCCAAGCGCGATGTGGGTTGTCGACACCAAGAAAGAGCACCTCGCTATTGACGAGGCACGCAAGCTCGGCATCCCCGTTATTGGAATTCTCGACTCGAACTGCGACCCCGACGAAATGTCGTACCCGATTCCCGGCAACGATGACGCCATTCGTTCGGTTGGCCTGTTGACGCGCATCATCGCTGACGCCGTCGCCGAGGGCCTCATCGCGCGCCACCAGAAGCCTGCTGAGGGAGACAACGCTGAGCCGATGGCTGAGTGGGAGCGGGAACTTCTCGAGCAGGGAGCTGCCGCAGAGGCTGCTGTCGACGCTGCACCTGAGGCCGCTGCTGAAGCTGCTGCCGAAGCTGCTGCCGAGTAACTCACTTCCCGCATCACGTGACACACACGAATTCAAGGAGAAACGAAAGTAATGGCTGATTTCAGTCTGGAAGACGTCAAGACCCTGCGCGAGCGCCTCGGCACCGGCATGGTCGACACCAAGAACGCCCTGGTTGAAGCCGGCGGCGACATGGAGAAGGCAGTTGAAATCCTTCGCCTCAAGGGAGCAAAGGGCAACGCAAAGCGTGCCGACCGTTCCACGAGTGAGGGTCTCATTGCCTCGGACGCAACTGACAAGCGCGCCACGATGATTGAGCTCGCATGCGAGACCGACTTCGTTGCCAAGGGTGACAAGTTCGTCGCGCTCGCTGACGTCGTACTCAAGGCCGTTGTTGCTTCGGGCGCGAAGACCGTCGACGAGGCGCTCGCTGCCAAGGCTGGCGACAAGACGGTTGCTCAGGCGATCGACGACGAAGCTGCCATCATCGGCGAGAAAATCGAACTGCGCCGCGTGGCAGTCGTCGAAGGTGACAACATCGCGGTCTACATGCACCAGACGAGCAAGGACCTCCCACCGCAGGTTGGCGTAGTAGTTGCCTACTCCGGTTCCGACGCAACAGTTGCTCGTGGCGTGGCCATGCACATCTCGTTCGCTGACCCGCAGTACCTCTCGCGCGACGACGTTCCGGCCAGCGAGGTCGAGAACGAGCGCAAGATCGTCACCGAAATTACCCGCCAGGAAGGCAAGCCGGAGGCGCAGATCGAGAAGATCGTTGACGGTCGTCTCGCTGCGTTCTTCAAGCAGGTCGCACTCCTCGAGCAGGACTACGCAGCTGACGACAAGCAGAAGGTGTCGAAGGTTCTCTCTGACGCCGGTGTCACCGTGGTGGGATTCGCCCGCTTCAAGGTTGGCGCATAACCTCGTTGCTCAACGCGAACGCGTGAAAACGGGTCGGATGCCTTGCGCATCCGGCCCGTTTCTTTTGCGATTTCGCTCACAAATGTGAGCACAGACGGCGCGCCCGAAGACGCATGCGACTCCGGTCGGCGTAGTTTTCTACTCAGCACCTGCGTAACCGAAAGAGGATGACATGACACCCGCAAAAAGCCGCCGTCGAGTACTCCTCAAGCTTTCGGGTGAGGCGTTTGGCGGCGGTTCGCTCGGTGTCAACCCAGACGTGGTGAGCGAGATCGCGCGCGAGATTGCCAAAGCTGCAGAAGAAACCGAAATTGCCGTCGTCGTGGGTGGCGGAAACTTCTTTCGCGGAGCTGAGCTTTCGCAACGGGGGATGGACCGGTCTCGTGCTGACTACATGGGCATGCTCGGCACGGTCATGAACGCACTTGCGCTGCAGGATTTTC
This sequence comes from Microbacteriaceae bacterium, assembly GCA_044340895.1. GTDB lineage: Bacteria > Actinomycetota > Actinomycetes > Actinomycetales > Microbacteriaceae > RFQD01. Next base: position 18 of record JBIISS010000201.1, on the reverse strand, counting down.
TTGAACAAGCGGGTGCGG
>JBIISS010000200.1:0-2880 GCA_044340895.1 Microbacteriaceae bacterium | reverse complement strand
GTTCGTTTCCCAGCAGCTAAAGCCGGGGGCGCACTTCGTTGCCATCGCTGCAGGCTCTGGAATCACTCCGGTCATCGCGCTGATCGAAAGCGCCCTAGCCTCAGACCCTCACAGCCGCTTCTCGCTCATTTACTCCAATCGCACTGCGATGGAAACAATGTTCATTGACGACCTTGCCGACCTCAAGGACCGCTACCCCACGCGGCTTGCTCTGCATCACGTGTTGACTAGAGAGATGCGGACCTCCGAGCTATTGTCGGGTCGGCTAGATGGCGAAAAAATCAATGACATCTTGGAACAGCTCATCTCGCCTACAGATGTGAACGAGTGGTTCATCTGCGGGCCCTTCGACCTCGTGCAGCTCGTTCGCGACACGCTCGCGGATCATGGCGTCGCGCCAGACGAGATTCGCTTCGAACTATTCACGACCGGCAGACCCGAGGGTCCCGGCGGCCAGTCAGGTAAACCGGTAGTGGTCGAGGCTGGTCAAGACGTGCACACGATTACCTTTCGCCTGGATGGAACATCGGCAACCGTCACCACACCTATGCACAGTAATGAGAGCATCCTGAACGCTGCACTGCGAGTGCGAAGTGATGTTCCGTTCGCCTGTGCGGGCGGAGTATGCGGGACCTGCCGAGCAACCGTGGTCTCGGGCACGGTGAACATGTTGGAGAACTACGCGCTCGAACCCGAAGAAATCGAGCGCGGTTACGTGCTCACCTGCCAGTCCATTCCGACGAGCAAGCTCGTCGAGATCAACTACGACTCCTAGGAGAACCCGTGTCGATTGACCTCACCATCACAGGCCGGGTGGCCGAAATCGTTCTCAATGCTCCCGAGCGACTCAACGCGATGACCGATGGTGACCTCACTGATCTGGGGTCGGCATTCACGCAGGCACAAGAAGCTCACGTTGGCGCTTTGCTTCTGCGCGGCGAGGGTCGTGCGTTCTGTGCTGGTCGCGACATCAGCAATGTGGTGCCGGCAACAGACGATGCGACCGCGTATCTCTCGAATCGCGTGACCCCACTTCTTCGGCAGATTTCCGCTTTTCCGGCCCCAACTTTTGCGGCTGCGACGGGCGCATGTCTGGGAGTAGGACTGGGACTGCTCATCGCGTGTGATGTTGTCTATGTGGCGGATAATGCGAAGATTGGGTCTCCGTTTGCCAACCTAGGTGCAACTCTGGATTCGGGTGGGCATGCCTTGTTCTTCGAGCGTCTCGGAGCACATCGCACCCTCGACTTGATTTTCACCGCCGAGTTGATGAGCGGCGCAGAGGCTGTTTCAGCGGGGTTGTTCAGCAGAGTGGTGCCGGAGGCGGCGTTGCTCGAATTCACTCGGGAGCGGGTGGTTCGGGCATCAACCGGAGCAATTGAAGCTTTTGTTGCGAGCAAGGCCCTCGTGCGTGAACTGCGGGATGAACGCATCGGTCTTTGGGATTCGGTTGACCACGAGAACGTCGAGCAGGGTGCTCTTTGCAAAACCGAGGACTACCACGAGGGCTTTGCTGCATTCCAGCAAAAGCGCCCACCAGTTTTTCGTGGCGCCGAACGATGACCGTTCGAGAAATGTTTGACAAGGACGTTGCATCAGCATCTCTCGGAATGAAGCTGATGGAGGCCGGCGCCGGTCATGCGGTCGTCACGATGCTGGTCCGCGAAGACATGCTCAATGGTTTCGGAGTCATGCACGGCGGGCTCCTCTTTTCGCTGGCCGACACTGCATTCGCGTTGGCGTGTAACGATGGTTCGGCGGTGACCTTCACCTCGGGTGCCGACATCACCTTCCTTCGTCCCGTAGGGCCTGGTCAGCGGCTGACTGCCATTGCCGCCGAGCGTTCTCGATCAGGGCGCACGGGAATCTACGACGTGACGGTGCGCGACGAATCGAATGAGGCTGTGGCTGAGTTTCGCGGCCGCAGTAGATCTACCGATCGGCCTGTCTTGTGGGCTGATTGAGCGAAGAGAAGCGCCAATCAGTCGTCGCCCGAAACTTCGCCGAGGTCAAGACTCAACCGACGCAGTGATTCGGCGAGTTTGCGCTGCTCGGTCTTGGTGAGCCCGGCAAGAATTGCCGCTTCTGCATCAATCAAGCGTGTGATTGCGGCGTCGACTCGCGTAAGGCCCGTGGCCGTCATTTCGACCAGCACACCGCGACCGTCGTTCGGATCATCGCGCCGACGCACCAGGCCGGTCTCGACGAGCTTGTCGATGCGATTGGTCATCGTGCCGCTCGACACCAGCGTCTGCTGAAGCAGGGCCTTCGGGCTCAACTGAAACGGTGACCCCGCTCGTCGCAGTGCGGCCAAAACGTCAAACTCCCACGCCTCAAGTTTCGATCGACTAAACGCTTGGCGCCGCGCGCGCTCGAGCAACCGTGCGAGCCGGCCGACTCGGGACAACACCTGCAGAGGAGTGAAGTCGAGGTCGGGGCGCTCACGAGTCCACGCGGAGACAATGCCGTCGACCTCGTCGCGCGCATCCTCTGTCGAATCTGACTCGTTCGCCTTCACATCACCATTATTGCCCGTGTCTTTCTGGCAGACTTGACTCGCACGTCTTGCACCCCAAGTCGCGCGTAATCCGCCATGGTGTAATGGCAGCACCACAGCCTTTGGAGCTGTTTGTCTAGGTTCGAGTCCTGGTGGCGGAGCGTTAGGAGTAAACGTGACCGACAGCAATCTCGCCATCGTGATCTTGGCCGCGGGCCAAGGCACCCGCATGAAGTCGGCCACCCCCAAACTGCTGCACAAACTTGCCGGCGTCACCGTCGTGAGCCACGTGCTCGCGACCGCACGCGAACTTAACGCCGCACACGTCGTTGCCGTCGTGCGTCACGAACGCGATCGACTGGTCGAGGTGATCGAAGTCGATT
>JBIISS010000024.1:0-9979 GCA_044340895.1 Microbacteriaceae bacterium | reverse complement strand
AACGGACCCTACGTCGCCACCGAATTTCACGTTTACGATAACCCCGCAGGCTCGCGTGCGGACCACCGACCAATCGTTGCGCGTATCACCATTTCAGAAGAGTAATCCCAGACGTAAGGCGTGATCCATGGACGAGAACCGATCGACCACTCCTGATTCCTCGCATTTTCGAGACTTCATTGGCTCCGGATGGGCACAACGAGACGAGCTCGAACCGGCACAACGCCCCGCCGCCTCGTTCACTCCGTCCCGCCGCGATCGGTTGTCGGCGACTTTTGCTGGCGAACGGTTAGTGATTCCAGCTGGCGCGCTCACAGCGCGATCCAACGACACCGACTATGCCTATCGCGCGCACTCCGACTTCTCGTATCTCACGGGATGGGGCTCCGACAGCGAACCGGATTCCGTGCTCGTGTTTGAACCCACTGCCACGGGTCACGATTACGTGCTCTACTTTCGACCTCCCGCCGGGCGAGATTCCGATGAGTTCTATGCCAACCCTCACATCGGTGAGTTTTGGATTGGTCGTCGCCCGTCACTCGGTTTCGTCGGAAAAGAACTCGGGCTCACCACCCAGGACCTCGCAGAGTTCGACGGCCACCTCATGAGCGAGGAGCTCGCTGGCCGAGTTGCGCGCGAACTGTCAGAAATGCGTCTGGTCAAAGATGAATGGGAAATCGAGCAGATGCGCGCGGCCGTCGGCTCCACCGCTCGCGGATTTGGCGACATCGCTCGTGTCATCAAGGTCATCGCAGGCAACCACCGAGGCGAGCGACTCGTCGAAGGTGCGTTCGCCTCGCGAGCACGGCTCGAAGGCAACGGGGTGGGCTACGACACCATCGCAGCGAGTGGCGCGCACGCGTGCATCCTGCACTGGACACGCAACGACGGCACCGTCGAAAAAGGCGACCTCATCTTGATTGACGCCGGCGTCGAGCTCGACAGCTACTACACGGCGGACATCACACGAACCCTGCCGGTGAGCGGCACCTTCACTCCGATTCAACGCAAGGTATACGAGGGTGTGCGTAAAGCCGCGGACGCCGCATTTGCCATCGTCAAGCCGGGCATTAGATTTCGGGATGTGCACGCCGAAGCGATGCGCGTCATCGCCGAGCTCACCGCTGAGTGGGGGCTGCTGCCCGTGACGGCAGAAGAGTCCCTCGACCTCGCAAATCAGCACCACCGGCGCTACATGGTCCACGGCACAAGTCACCACCTCGGAATCGACGTTCACGACTGCGCAGAAGCTCGAAAGTCGATGTACATGGATGGCGTTGTGACCGCGGGCATGGTCTTCACGATTGAACCGGGGCTTTATTTCCAACCGGATGACCTCACGGTCCCCGAGGAATACCGTGGAATCGGGGTGCGAATTGAGGATGACATTCTCGTCACCGAAACAGGTGCGGAGAATCTATCCATCGGCATTCCGCGCACCGCCGACGAGGTTGAGGCGTGGCTCGCCTCGCACTAGACGAATAGGGTGGTGAGGTGAGCGCAACGCGAGTTTTTGCTGCCCGCCTTGTCGGGAGCCTGGTCTTTAACCCCGCGGGTGACCGCGTGGGCAAGATTCGTGACGTCCTCGTTGTCTACCGCCACGAAAACCCGCCGCGCGTGGTTGGTCTGATTGTTGAAGCCATGGGCAAACGCCGCGTCTTCTTGTCTATCGGCCGCATCGCCTCAATCGGCAACGGTCAGGTAATCACGACCGGCGACATCAACCCGCGAAAGTTCGAGCAGCGTGGCGGCGAGGTCCGTGTCATCGCAGAGATGCTCGGGCGACGAGTGCACTTCAATGACAAATCGGGTGACGCGATTATCGAAGACGCCTCGATCGAGTCGACAGGCCCTGGCGAATGGGAAATCACAAGTGTCTTCGTGCGTCGCCCGCGCACAGCCAGCGCTCCTTTTGCGAAGGGTGTCACCGCGTTGGTGGCGTGGGATGCCGTCACCGAACGTCAGCCCGACGGCGAATCACAATCCGCAGAACAACTCATCGCGACGTACTCCGAGTTGAAGCCCGCCGACCTGGCAAACACTCTTCTCGACCTTCCCAGCGAGCGCATGATGGAGGTGGCCGAAGAGCTGCCCGATGACCGCCTGGCTGACGTGCTCGAAGAGATGGACGAAAGCGACCAGATCGACATCATCGAACAGCTTGATGACGAACGTGTCGCCGACGTGCTCGAGCAGATGGAGCCCGACGATGCGGCCGACCTCATCGCGGAACTGCCCGCCGAGCGCGGCGAGCACCTCCTCGAGCTGATGGAACCTGAGGACGCCGAAGACGTTCGTCTGCTCTTGAGCTTCGGCGCCGACACTGCGGGTGGTCTGATGACCTCGGACCCGATCATCCTGTCGGCCGAATCGACCGTGGCGGAAGGCCTGGCGATGATTCGTCGTCACGACACCGCGCCGGCACTGGCTGCTGCCGTGTGTGTGACTCTGCCGCCGTATGAGTCCCCCACGGGTCGTTTCCTTGGCCTCGTGCACTTTCAGCGCATGCTGCGCTACCCACCGCACGAGCGCCTCGGCACCCTCATTGACTCCGGACTCGAGCCGATTCAAGCAACGACATCAGCGGCCGAGGTCGCTCGAATACTGGCCAGTTACAACCTCGTTTCTGTGCCCGTCGTCGACGAAGCTCACCGGCTTGTCGGAGTGGTTACCATCGATGACGTTCTCGACTACTTGCTCCCCGACGACTGGCGCAGTCACGACGACGATCATCCTGCTGATCGCGTTTCGACGTCCACGAGTTCAATCAGTACCGCCCGACCCCGAAAGAAGGTGACCCGTGGCACGCGCTAACCGACATGACGAGCGATGGGATAGCCCAAAGGGTCTGAGCGCGCTTTCCCGGCCGGGCGCTCGACGCGACAACTTTGGTCGCTTCACCGAATCGATCGCACGTGGCATGGGCACGCCGTGGTTCTTGGTTGGCCTCACGATTTTTGCCATCGTGTGGATTACCTTCAACTCGTTCGCACCGGAACCATGGCGTTTTGATTCCGCAGCCATTGGCTTCACAGCCCTCACACTGATTCTCTCGATGCAGGCGTCGTACGCGGCACCGATGATTCTGTTGGCGCAGAACCGTCAAGACGACCGCGATCGCGTGCAATTTGAACAGGACCGAATTCGCGCCGAACGCAACCTTGCCGACACCGAGTATCTCGCCCGCGAAATCGTTGCGCTGCGCTTGGCCATGAACGATATGGCCAGCAAGGAATTCATTCGGCAGGAGCTGCGCGCGCTGCTCGAAGAAATCGAGAAGACTGCCGACAAAGCTCCCTCGAAAAAACCCGCCAGTAAGTAACGTGACGTACTCCACGCTCGCCGACCTCGTGCGGACCGCCACGGGCGCGGTGATGGATCCCGAACTTCGCAGGCCGCTCGGTGACCTCGGCATGATTGACGTCGTCGATGTCGATTCGAACGGTCGCGCCTCCGTCACCGTAAAATTGACCGTGGTTGGATGCCCGGCCGCCGACACAATCGAACGGGACGTCGTCGAGGCAGCTCAGGCTGTCTCGGGCATTACTCACGTCACTGCGCGCATGTCCGTGATGACCGATGCCGAGCGACTCGCTCTGCGCGAGTCACTGCGACCGGGCACGGTTCGCTCAAACCCGTTCGGGCCCGGCACGCTCACCCGCGTGATTGCGGTGGCCAGCGGTAAAGGCGGGGTGGGAAAGTCTTCCGTCACGGCGAATCTGGCAGCCGAGTTGGCTCAGCGCGGATTCAGCACCGGAATCATCGATGCGGACGTCTATGGGTACAGCATCCCGTCACTGCTCGGTCTTGCCCCCGGCGGTAAAGCCGTGCGACCCGTGCGTATCGACGACATGATTGTGCCGCCCGTCGCGCACGGGGTGAAAGTGCTCTCCATCGGCATGTTTGTCGAAGACACCGATGTTGCCGTCGCGTGGCGAGGCCCGATGCTGCAACGAACGGTGAGTCAATTCTTGACCGATGCGTGGTTCGGCGACCTCGACTTCTTGCTGCTCGACTTGCCGCCCGGCACAGGTGACGTCGCAATCACCGTCGGGCAGTTATTGCCGAATGCCGAGGTGTTGCTCGTGACGACTCCGCAATCGTCCGCATCCGACGTCGCGGTGCGCGCCGGCTCGCTCGCCCGGCAGATGAATCAAACGGTGCTCGGGGTCGTTGAAAACATGTCGAGCGCCACGCTGGCCGACGGAAGCTCGCTTGATATCTTCGGATCGGGCGGCGGCGAATTGACGGCGAGCAAGCTCGGAGCTCCATTTCTCGGGAGCATACCGCTCAGCCAAACCCTGCGCGCTGATGCCGACATGGGTACACCGGTCGTGCTGGCACACGGTGACGACGCGGCCGCCGAGGCGATTCGGAATCTTGCGGATCGCGTGATTCGGCGACCAGATAGTGGCGAGACCAAGAAACTCCCGATCTCGGTTTAGGTCGAATCGGGGCTTAAGTTGATTCTGCGTCGAACGGCGTCGACGCCTGTGCGTCACGAGCAGGCGACTTTCTTTTTGCTGAGGCCGATTTTGCTCCTGATGCCCGAGCCGGCGACGTGACCGGGTTGACGCTGCTCGTCGTCGAGTCATCGGTGAGCGCTTCACGAATGATGCGACGCGGGTCATACTGCCGCGGGTCGAGCTTCTTCCAATCGATGTCGTCGTACTCAGGGCCCAGTTCATCGCGCATGCGCGTCTTGGCTCCATCGGCGAGATCGCGCAGAGATCGAATGAACTGCGCGAATCGTGCAGCGGCAGCCGGTAGGCGATCGGGGCCGACGATGAGCACTGCGATGACACCAATCAGCAGCAACTTCTCGAAGGTAAGACCGAACACACTTCGAGGATAGTCGCGAGACCCATAAGCCTTTGCCCCTAGGCTGAAAGCGGGAGGAGGCGCGGTGAGCCACAACGAATTGAACTGGTCGTTTGCAGAAGAATTTGCCGTCGAAACTTCTGTCATCGCTCGCGCTCGCGCCCTCTCACTGGAATACGGCGTTGCTCCGATTTCTCCCGCCGTTGGTGCCCAAATGGCGATTTTGGCGGCATCGCTGGTGGCAAAAAACATCATCGAAGTGGGCACCGGCCTCGGCGTCAGCGGGCTCTGGCTGCTCCGAGGCGCACCCGAGGCAAGCCTCACGTCAATCGATCATGAGTTTGAGTATCACGACCAAGCGAAGATGCTCTTCGCTGAAGCCGGCATCCCTCACCAGCAACTGCGATTGATCACGGGTCATTCGTCCGAGGTCTTGCCCCGAATGAACGAGAACTCCTATGACATCGTCGTCGTTGACTCCGACCCGGCCCACTTGCTCGAGAATGTCGAACACTCGTTACGGCTCGTTCGCGTTGGGGGCCTTGTTCTTTTGCCTCACGCGCTCTGGCACGGTGAGGTCGCCAACCCCGCTCAACGTGGTGACATCCCTGCTGTCTATCGTTCCGTGCTCACCCTGGTTTCGCAATCAGAGGCCGTGTTGTCTGCCCTCTCACCGGCTGGAGATGGTCTGCTTCAACTCTCACGCGTGAACTAGTTCGCAACGGCGGACAGTCGCCTTGAGCAAAAAAATGAACCCCGCTCTTGCGGGGTTCATTGTCGAGAGTGAAATCTCCAGCGAAGTCAGTCGAGCCCTAGGCGGCTGGAACAACTCCGGACAGAACCTGGTGAAGTTCTTTAGCCTCGGCATCATTGACGGACACAACGAGGCGTCCGCCGCCTTCGAGTGGAACTCGAACGATGATCAGGCGACCTTCCTTGACCGCCTCCATAGGGCCGTCACCGGTTCGCGGCTTCATAGCAGCCATATACGCCACCTCTTTCTCAAAAAGCGTGTTTCCATTATCCCACGCTCAGCGGCGGCAAAAAACCACGAGGCCGAGGTTGAACGCCCCTCACGCAGTCGAATTACGGTGGCGTCCAGTCATAGTCCGAGACCGCCCAGGCGGCTCCAATCCACAGGAACTGCCCCACCGCGAACAGTGTGACAATCAGGATTCGATAGATGCGCGAGCGGGGTGCCGCCACAATCGCCAAGGCCGGAAACAACGGGGCCAAGATACGGAACGTGCTCGACTGCGGGAAAAACACCGCAAGAATGTAGAGCCCGTAGCTGAGACTCCACAGGCGAATTTCTGGACCCACTCGGCGTGCCGCAGGAAGCAAGAGGACAAGACCGGCAACCACAACCAATCCGCCGAGCAAGGCATAGCCCCAGGGTTCGGGTGGCCATCCCCACTGTTGCGTCGTCCACCACTGCATGCCTTGAATCCACGGAGTAAACGGAACCAACTCGACGTTGCCGATGTACACCGCGCGCCACGCGAGCTCCGTCTCGAAGTACGCCGACGGCCGGCCCGTGGCCAGCGCCGCGACGACGGGCCACGCGAAGCCGACAATGGTGAGCCAGCCCGCGGTCATCGAAGCTGCTATTCGTTCCTTTACCGGGAACCGCTCGGTGCGCCGTTTCGCGTATCGCGCTACGCCATGAATCACGACGACGAGAGCAAGAGCGATGGCGCCGGGTCGCGTGAACGCGAGGACAGTACCAAACACCAGCACGAGGCTGTATCTGTGGTGTGACAGATAGAACAGCGCTACTGCGATGAAGAACGTCTGCAGTGATTCCCCGTAGGCAACCTGCAAGAGCGGAGCCGTGGGTGCGAGCCCAAAGAGCAACACCGCGAAGATTGCCTGCGTCGACGGTGTGTACCGGGCGACAAGACGATAGAAGAAGAAGGATGCGCCCAGCCCCGCCAGCAGTGAGATGGAAATTCCCGCAGTGTTCCAGTCGAGACCAAACACCATGAGGGTTCGCGCCAGCAGTGGGAAGACGGGCATGAATGCCCACGCGTTCTCACCAACGCGACCGTCATCTGTTAGCGGAAGCTCCGTCGGATATCCCGAGACAGCGATGATGTTGTACCAGCGCCCATCCCACAGTGATGAGAAGTCGAACAGTGAGGGCGACTTTCCCGTCCACGCATTGTCCGCTTGGTTCGCCGCATAGAAGAGCAGCATGGCCGTGCTGACAATTCGTCCGATGAGCCAGACCACAATTACGGCGACCCACCAGGGCATGCCCCACACTCGTGTGCCTCGCACCCCATCGCGACGAGGGTGACCATCGCGACGGGCGTGCCCCTCGCGCTTAGCTGGTGAGCCAGTCACGCAACGCTCGCTCACACTCGAAGATCTGGTCGACCATCACGTGCTCATCGTCCGCATGGGCCAACGAGGGGTCGCCCGGGCCGAAATTCACTGCGGGGATTCCCATCGACGACAGTCGCGCGACATCCGTCCATCCATACTTTGGCGCTGGGTTCGTTCCGACAGAAGTTAGAAAACCCTGCGCTGCGAGGGCGTCGAGACCCGGTCGAGCACCCGCGGAAGCGTCGGTTACGGTCACCTCGAAACCAGCGAAGAAGTCCTCAAGAAACTTGCGTGCGTCGTCAACTGATTTCGACGGAGCGAAACGGTAGTTCACACTCAGCTTGGCTTCATCGGGAATCACATTGCCGGCAACACCGCCGATCATGCCAACCGCGCTCAGGCTCTCTCGATAGTCAAGCCCATCGACGTTGACGGTCTCTGCTGTGTGCGCACTGAGTTTCGACAGCGCCGATCCAAGTTTGTGAATTGCGTTGTCGCCCTTCCACGCTCGGGCGCTGTGGGCTCGAATGCCGGTGGTGCGAACATCCACGTGGATCGTGCCGTTGCAACCACCCTCGACGAGCCCGCTCGTTGGTTCGCACAGGATGCCAAACTCCGCGTCGAAAATTTCGGGGTGCTTGCGTGCGAGCCGACCCAGCCCGTTGAGGTCGGCCGCCACTTCTTCGTGGTCGTAGAAGACCCAGGTGATGTCGACGTTGGGGTCAGCGAGCTCAACAGCAAGTTTGAGCTGCACGGCAACGCCCGATTTCATGTCGACGGTTCCGCGACCGACGAGCACCTCGTGGCCGTCGCGCGTTTCTCGTCGCACGGGCAAGTTGTTGTTGACCGGAACGGTGTCGATGTGCCCGGCAATCAGCACGCGATGGGGTTGGTTGTCACGCGTGCGACCGAGATGTGTGCGCGCAACGATCGCGTCACCATCGCGTATCACGGTCAAATGACGTGCGCCGATCAACGCCGTCTCGATTGCGTCGGCGAGTGCGTGTTCGTTCCCCGACACAGACTCGATGTTGCAGAGGTCTTCGGCAATGCTCGCGACGTCACGCGACAGGTTGAGAGCAGGCGCGGACATGCCTCAAGTTTAGGGGCGAGTAACCTTGTGACCATGAGCGCGACCGCACACAACGCCGCATGGGGCCACGGCTTGGCGACACTCACCGCCGACGGCACGGTTCTCGACACGTGGTTTCCGGCACCCGCACTCGGTGCGCGTCCGGCCGCAGACGCCGAATGGGCAATCCCCGCTCACCTGACTGATCTCATCGGGGCGGATGCCCGCCGCCGAGTCACTGTCACGCCGGTCACAATCGAGGTTGATCTGACGAGCGCGCCGGTTGGGGCATCCGACGCCTACCTCCGGCTGCACCTGCTCTCGCACCTGCTCGTTGTTCCCAACTCGATCAACCTCGACGGAATCTTCGGGCAGCTCGAGAACGTGGTCTGGACGAACGCGGGGCCCGTGCACCCGGCTGATTTTGATGAGTTGCGGCCGACATTGTTACGCGCCGGCATTCAGGCGCAGAGTGTGGACCGTTTTCCTCGACTGACTGATTACGTCACGCCTGAACGCGTGCGAATCGCGGATGCATCGCGCGTTCGACTTGGCGCCCACCTCACACCGGGCACCGTTGTGATGCACGAGGGCTTCGTGAACTTCAACGCCGGAACCCTCGGCGCTTCGATGGTCGAGGGACGCATCTCACAGGGTGTTGTGGTCGGTGATGGGTCCGACATCGGCGGTGGCGCATCCATCATGGGAACTCTGTCGGGCGGTGGAACGCAGCGCGTTTCGATTGGCGAACGCAGTCTGCTCGGTGCAAATTCGGGGCTGGGCATTTCGCTCGGCAATGACTGCGTCGTCGAAGCAGGTCTCTACGTCACGGCCGGCACGAAGGTCAGCTATCTCGATGGCGCAGTCCAGAAAACAGCGAAAGCTGTCGAGTTCTCCGGTGCTGACAACCTGCTCTTCCGTCGCAACTCAACGACCGGCGCGGTCGAGGTCGTCTCGCGAAGCGGCGCCGGCGTCACGCTCAACAGCGCCCTGCACTAGCTCTAGATCTTGAGGTAGCGCGTGATCGCGAAGTTTGCCGAGACCGCAGCGAGCAGACAACCGATGGCGAGTAGGGCGGGAACAATCACGAGCGCCTCCCCCAGGCCAATGAATGACGTGAGTGGGATGTTCACGGCCAGGTAGCCCTGAACGAAGAACTGCACGATGGCAACAATCGCCCCGCCGGCAAGAAGTGAGCCTACGAAAGCGGCGAACACGCCCTCGAGAATGAATGGCGTCTGGATGAACGCGTTCGACGCACCCACGAGTCGCATGATGCCGAGCTCGCGGCGGCGAGAGAAGGCAGACAGTCGAATGGTGGTCGCGATGAGGAGCGCCGCTGCAATAAGCATGAGAACGGCGATGCCAATCGCTGTGTAGCTCCCGGCGTTGAGAATGGCAAAAATCTGGTCGAGATACGCACGCTGGTCTGTCACTGCTTCGACACCGTCTTGACTGCCGAGCGCTTCAACGAGTACCTCTGACTGAGACGGGTCCTTGAGGTTCACCCAGAAGGTCTCGTTCAGCTGATCCGGCGTCACGTACTCGGCGACCGGATTGCTCTTGAACTGCCGCTGAAAGTTGTCGTAGGCCTGTTGGTGGTCCTCGAAGTAGAACTTGTCGATGAAAGGCGAAAGAACATCCGACGTCAAAATCGACTCAACTGAATTGATCTGCACCGAGGTCGCTTCGCCGTCAACGCACGTTTCGCCCGCCGAAACAGACGTGCACATGTATACGGCAACTTGGGCCTTG
>JBIISS010000199.1:0-2883 GCA_044340895.1 Microbacteriaceae bacterium | reverse complement strand
GTCATTCAAAACGAAATCTTCGGGCCGGTCATTACCGTTCAGAAGTTCACAACCGAAGAGGAAGCTCTCGAGTTGGCGAACGACGTCGACTATGGACTCGCGTCGTCGGTCTGGACGAGTGACCACGGAACTGCCATGCGTGTTTCGAAGCACCTCGACTTTGGTGCGGTATGGATCAACACGCACATTCCGGTTGTCGCCGAGATGCCCCACGGCGGGTTCAAGCACTCCGGTTACGGCAAGGATCTGTCTCAGTACGGCTTCGAGGACTACACGCGAATCAAGCACGTGATGTCGTACATCGGCCACTAAGCGGTGAGCAAGAGGGGCCCTCTGTGACAGCTAGGCCCGCTCCGCGCTATCCAAAATGAGGCGAAGTCCGAGAGTAAATGCGTCTTCGTTCAATTGGTCAATGAGCTCCGCTGACTGAGCTGCATCAATCATCGGCACCTCGCCTGAGTACATGTGTCGTTCACGACGCATCTCTAGGTGGTTCGGCGCTCCGGCGAAGTCGAACGCAGCAGATCCAAAAACGAAGGTTTCGATGAGCTGATAGTGCACCGCAATGCGCTCTTCAGCACAGCCCATTTCTCGCAACGAGCGCACGACGAGACGCTCGACAGAAAGCGATGACGCAGAACCCTGTGCATCGGTGATCGTTCTCACCAGCACCGGATGTTCACGCAAGACCCTGCGGAATGACGTCGCGACCTGCTCGATGCGTGCTCGAGGTGAGACGCCTTCGTCGACCGCCTCAGACGCAACGACAGACACAACGTGGTCAAACATCGCGTCAAGCAGCTCGTCCTTGCTTCGAAGGTGCCGGTACATCGCGGTGGAGTGAACCCCCAGCTCGTCGCCAAGTGCGCGAAGGGTCAGAGCATCCATGCCGTGTTTGTCGACATACTCAATCGCGACCGCCACAATTCGCGCAGTTGTGAGAGGGGTTTTAGTGCGCATACCCACAACTCTAGCGAGCGAAGGGAGCACTAATCAGATTAGGCTTGCGCAACACAGAATGCGTCCCCCAACGAGATGAGATGTGCATGCGCGTTTTTACTGTCTCACTCGCAGTATTTGGTGGCTGGCTCGCAATCCTTCCCGGATCGGTCGAAACGCTCTTTGTTCACCTCGCGGAACTCAACGCGGAAAATCTTGAGGTCTCGTACGCGCTCTTGCTGGGAATCGGATGGGCCGTGTTTATGGTCGCGCTCGTTTTCGGCGGTCAACTCGGCGACCGAAGCGCATCCTCTCGCAGGACAATCATCATCATCGGCATCTGTGGCCTGATAGCCGGCGGGTTCTGGATGCTTCTCGCCACCAGCGCGCTGAGTCTCATGATTGCCTGGGCGGCCATTCAAATTCCGGCCGCCTTGGTGGTCTCGTCTGCCCTGGCACTTGCCCTCACTCATGTTTCACCGAAAACCCGTCGGCTTGCTTCGGGCCTCACCGGCACGGCAGCCGTCTTTGCCATCTTCTTTGGCATCCTGGTGCTGTCGCTCGTTAATCCGCCGACCATTGTTGCCCTCGCCGGACCGGCACTCGTCGGTAGTGTGCTGGCACTTCCGCTGTTGTGGCTGAACAGTCAGAGTGTTCCTGTTTCTGAGGCCGCAATAGCCAGCAATCAAACAAACAACGCTGGACGCAACCGGCGCTGGGCGCTGCTCCTCGTCGCCGGCTTCCTCATCAGCTGTGCAACATCAATCACGAACGGCTTCGTCGTCGTGTTTGTCTCATCGTGGATGAGCCTCGGAGGCGACCAGGCAAACTCCTACTCGAGCTTGCTCATCTTGGCGGCTGGTTTTGCGAGCATCATTAGCGGAGTCATTGTCGGGCTCGTTGTGCCTCGCCCCACGAGAGCAGTCGTGATTTACGGGGCTGCAGCACTCGTTGTAGGCCTGTCCATCGCGCTTATGGTGATCATGCCGTCGGAGTCGATTGTCTGGGTCGCTGGCCTGGGATTCGGAGCAGGATTCGGAGCAGCAAACGGTCTTGAATTGACACTCGTTGCACATCTGCAGCCCAAGGCATCGAATGCCGGGAAAGACGTTGCGCTGTACACCGCATCGACAACTTTCCCCTACGTGATAATCCCGTTCATGGCAGCCGGAATTCTGGCAACAGATGTGACAGCCGGAATTGGTCTTCTCTGGTGGATTGCGGCGGGATGCGCGGCTGGTTCGGCCGTTGTCATGTTTGCAAACTCACGCAGTCGTCAGCTGCGCTAGCGCTGCTCGAAACAGCGCCGACCACCAACGACGGCGCTCATTGGGAATTCCAAAAAACACTCCGTGACGTCGAAGTCACGTCGACGCGAATACCCTCCGGCATCAAGAATGTGACTATCGGAGGATGCCACGCGGCAGAAATCGTGACCGTAGCCGACAGTCCATCTCGTGTTCCAGCGTCATCGATGCGAACGGTTCCCAAATCTGCGGGAGTCGACGAGGCGACGAATTCGTAGACCGCAGCACGCACTTGCGTTGATGTCAGCTGAGGTCGAGCGACGCCATCAACGACACTCACACGATCTAGGTCGAACGATTCCGCACCGACGAGGGCGGCTCCGTCGGCAAGGCTGAGCAACCGCTTTCGATGCAGGTACAAGCTCGTGGCCGACAACACTGACAACGAAACAGCGATTGCCAACAGTGACGCGAAGATGACGAGAACGAGGCTCGAGCCCTCCTCGCTCGACTCCACTAGCTCGCCCCGTGAAAGCGCGAGACAGCTTCGGTCGATGTTGCCGAGACCGGCACCCGCACTATGTCGGAGAGTCCGAAAACGTTGGGGATGAACGGCAACGGGATTCGCCCTCGAACGCTGACGGTCACGAGCGAACCGGGAGTCAAGCAATCCGCTGGCCGTGGCGAGCACCGCACC
>JBIISS010000023.1:0-10026 GCA_044340895.1 Microbacteriaceae bacterium | reverse complement strand
GCTTCGTCGTGGCCGTTGCAAGCGGGATGCCCGCCGCGTGCAGATCGACGATGAGGTCGTGAATCCCGTCGAAGAGCTCGTAGCCGTTCATGCCGTCAGCTTCGGCGAGCCCGCGATAAAATCCCGATGCCTCGGGAACGCTGCCGGCCGGAAGGTACTTGCCAAGAATGTCGTGCGTCGGCGGCCCGAGCAACAACTTCAACTCGGCGCGATCGGGCACCGCGACACCGAATTCGAGCAGGGTGCGGGCGATGCGACCCATGACCGCGTCGGCTGATTCAATGAGGGTCCCGTCCATGTCGAAAAGCACGTGGGTCCAGCGACGAGTCATGACTCTTAGGCTAGTCGGGTGAATACTTCCCCAACTTCGACGCCCAATTCCGGCATCGACCTCAGTGAACTTGATGCGCACGTTCGACCGCAAGATGACCTTTTTCGACACGCGACGGGCAAGTGGATGGCGCGAACGCAGATTCCCTCAGACAAGGCGCGATACGGCTCATTCCATGTGTTGGCCGAAGAAGCCGAGAAGGCCGTGCGCGACATCATCACCGGCATCGGGGATGCGGGCGAAGGCAGCGTGGAACGCAAAGTCGGTGATCTCTTCGCAAGCTTCATGGCCGTTGACTCGGTCGACAGTAAGGGGCTAGCTCCCATCGAAAGCCAACTCGCCGTGGCAGCCAACGTGGCATCGGTAAGTCAGCTACTCGATACCGTTGCCCGGCTCGAGGTCCAGGGAGTTGGCGGCTTTATCGACCTCTTCGTAGACAACGACCCAGGTCAACCGGATCGCTATCTCGTATTCACCGAACAGGGCGGCATCAACCTTCCCGACGAGAGCTATTACCGCGACGAGAAATTCGCTTCCGTGCGAGCGGCGTATGTGTCACACATTCAACGCATGTTCGAACTCCTCGATGAGGCCCTGCCCGCATTCGCCGCCGGCGTCTCGGCTGCCGTTCGAGCTCAGCGCGCGTTCGATCTCGAGACCGCGCTCGCCGCAGCGCACTGGGACAACGTGCGCACGCGCGATGCTCAGGCCACGTACAACTTGCTCAACTGGAGCGACGTTCGCCATCAGGTTTCTGCCGCCGCGACCGCCGCGATTGAGGCCGAGTCGCTGGTGAATCCTGATGCAGCTGAGCATCCTGCCGCTGACCTGGACGTGTGGCTAACGGCACTCAATGTTCCCGCCGGTTCGTTCGATGTGCTCGTGGTGCGCGAGCCGAGCTTTCTTGACGGCCTGGGTTCCCTGCTCATCGACTCGAAGCTGGATGAGTGGCGCGACTGGCTAGTGTGGCAGGTCGTTCACTCCGCAGCCCCCTTCTTGCCGGTTGCCTTCGTGGACGAAAACTTTGATTTTTACGGGCGCACGCTGTCGGGAACCCCCGAACAACGCGAACGCTGGAAGCGCGGCGTCTCCGTTGTTGAGGGCTCGTTGGGCGAAGCCGTTGGACGCATTTATGTGGATCGCCATTTTCCAGAAGACTCAAAGAAGCACATGGACGTTCTGGTCGCGAACCTGATTGAGGCGTACCGCCAATCCATCAGTGATCTTGAGTGGATGTCTCCGGGCACGCGCAAGCGGGCGCTAGAGAAGCTCGAGAAGTTCACGCCCAAGATCGGCTACCCCGTGAAGTGGCGGGACTACTCTGCGCTAGAGATCTCGGCAGACGACCTCATGGGTAATGTGCGCCGCATCGCGGAGTTCGAACTTGCCCGCGAGTTGGGCAAGGTGGGCAAGCCCATCGATCGCGATGAGTGGTTCATGACGCCGCAGACGGTCAACGCGTATTACAACCCCGGCTTCAACGAAATCGTGTTCCCGGCCGCCATCCTTCAACCGCCGTTCTTTGACGCCGACTGGGACGACGCCGCAAACTACGGTTCGATTGGCGCAGTAATCGGTCACGAAATCGGACACGGTTTTGACGATCAGGGTTCGCGGTTTGACGGCGACGGACGACTCATCGACTGGTGGACGGACGAGGACCGCGAACGGTTTGACGAACGCACGGCCTCGCTCATCGATCAATACAACGCGTTGTCACCGGAGGGCGCCGACGGCCAGACGGTCAACGGCGAGCTAACCATCGGCGAGAACATCGGCGACTTGGGTGGATTGGGCATCGCGTGGAAGGCCTATCTGATTTCATTAGGTGGCGCCGAACCTCCGGTCATCGACGGACTGACCGCGGCGCAACGTTTCTTTATCTCGTGGGCGAACTCATGGCAGCAGAAGAGTCGCCCTGAGGAGACCATCCGGTTGCTGGCGATTGACCCGCATTCACCGCCGGAATTCCGCTGTAACCAGATTGTGCGAAACATCGATGCCTTCTATGACGCCTTTGACGTCACGAGCACCGATGAGGCGTGGCTGGAACCGGCTCGTCGAGTGACCATCTGGTAGGCGGGTAGGATTTTTCGCTATGGCACCCACCTCGAAACTTGACGCCGTTGTCGCCCTCGCTCAGCATCGAGGTTTTGTCTTTCAGGCCGGTGAAATCTATGGCGGGTCTCGCTCCGCGTGGGACTACGGTCCCCTTGGCACCGCGCTGAAAGAGAACATCAAGCGTCAGTGGTGGAACTACATGGTTCAGCGACGTGACGATGTCGTCGGTCTCGACTCGTCAGTCATCCTCCCGAGGCAGGTGTGGGAAGCATCGGGTCACGTCGAAGTGTTTAGCGACCCTCTCGTGGAGTGCACCAGCTGCCACAAGCGCTTTCGCGAAGACCACCTCCTTGAAGAATTTGAAGAGCGCAAGGGGCGCGCACCCGAAGGCGGCCTCGCTGGAGTTCCATGCCCAAACTGCGGAAACAAGGGGCAGTTCACCGAACCACGTGCGTTCTCGGGGCTGCTGAAGACATTCCTCGGACCGGTCGACGACGAAGCCGGCATGCACTACCTTCGCCCCGAGACGGCCCAAGGAATATTCGTGAACTTCGCCAATGTATTGCAGGCGGCGCGCATGAAGCCCCCATTTGGGATCGGCCAGATCGGCAAGAGTTTCCGCAACGAAATCACCCCCGGCAACTTCATTTTTCGCACGCGCGAGTTTGAGCAGATGGAGATGGAGTTTTTCGTCGAGCCAGGCACGGACGAAGAGTGGCACCAGTACTGGATTGACCACCGCATGGCGTGGTACGTCGACCTTGGCATCAAGCCCGAAAACCTGCGCCTGTTTGAACACGCGAAAGAGAAGCTGTCGCACTATTCAAAGCGCACGGTCGACATCGAGTACCGTTTCGGATTCAGCGGCAGTGAATTCGGTGAGCTTGAGGGCATCGCAAACCGCACAGACTTCGACCTGAAGACACACTCCGAGCACAGCGGCAAAGACCTCAGCTTCTTTGACCAGACAAAGAACGAGCGCTGGACGCCGTTCGTCATTGAGCCCGCGGCCGGCCTCACGCGGTCTCTCATGGCGTTCCTCGTGGACGCCTATGACGAAGAAACCGTGACAACAGCCAAGGGAGATACCGACACTCGCACGGTGCTTCGTCTCGACCCGCGCTTGGCTCCGATCAAGGCCGCAATCTTGCCGTTGTCTCGCAACGAGCAACTTTCCCCACTCGCACGAGAGCTTGCGGATGATTTGCGCAAGTACTGGAACGTGGACTTCGACGATGCGGGCGCGATTGGACGACGTTACCGTCGCCAAGATGAAATCGGCACCCCGTTCTGCGTCACCGTGGATTTCGATTCCCTCGATGACAAGGCCGTGACAGTGCGCCACCGCGACTCAATGGAGCAGGAGCGCATCCCCCTTGATTCGGTCGTCTCCTTCTTGTCACAACGACTCCTCGGCGCTTAGCGGGGCTCAGTCGTGGTGAGTCGGCGCGCTGCCGCGAAGCGGGAGGAGCTCCCTGACGGCTCCTTCGATGTCGTCATTCGTGGCCACGGGCTTGCCGCGGTGATCGCTGCCGTCGATTGCGCGCGCATCGGACTCCGAACCGTTGTCGTCTCGCCGAGCGATTGGAGCGAGACCCGAATCAGCGCATCTGCCCGTGCGGGAGTGATGGAGGAGTTGTGCGCGGAGCTGGGGATCGAATTCGAAACCATCTACCCACGAAAAGGGGATGAGAGCGTGCTCGGAATCCCGGCGTCTCCGTTCTCTCGCACGGTTCGACAGGCATGTGGTTGGGCAGGCGCGTGGCGGGTTTACCTTGACCGCGTGCGCCCGCTGCTCGCCATAGGTGAAGAACGAAACTTGGCTCGGCTTGTCACATCGCGCCTCGGCGCGACGGCTCTCGACAAGCTTGTTCGCCCGCACACCGAGGCCGTCTTGGGTTGTGCGCCCGAAGACGTTGACATCGTTGATTGCGTGCCCGAGTTGTTGCCAGCTCTGAGTCGAGTCGGGTCGCTGACTCTCGGAGTTGTTGAGTTGCTGGCAACCGACGAGAGGTTCACCAGCATGATCGCGCCGAGAGGCGGAATACGGGCTCTGGAGACTGCCGCCATCGCGCGCGCGGACCACTTCGCCGTTACCCGAACTGCTCCTGATCGGCAGCAGTTCTCGGGACACACGACACTTGACCTCTCAGCTCCGTTGTTCACGCAGGCGCTTGACCGGGCGGTTCCCATTGCCAGGGAGCTCGCTCGGGAAGCTCGACGCAGGATTCTTGCCGATACTGACTATCGGCCGATAGGTCCGGTCGATTTAGAGAGGTAGGCTAAATCCGGCTTTATATTCCACATTTGACATATAGGGAGAGTGCGATGGGCGGCAAGGTACTTTTCGTCGTTGGCCTCGGTATCGGCTACCTTCTCGGTACTCGTGCGGGTCGTCGACGTTACGAACAAATCAAGGCAACGGCACGAAACATCTGGGAGTCTCAGCCGGTGCAGTGGGGAGTCTCGCAGGTGCAGGAAGCGGCAGGTGACCTCGCCGACCAAGCGTTCACCGCGGCGAAGTCGGCAGTGGCTCAAGCGCAAGGCAAGCCAGCACCTCGAAAAAAGGCCCCGGCCGGATCCACGAAGCCCCGGGCAACCGCGTCGCCCACGTCGGCAAGCTCGACAGCTAAGGCGACAACCGAGAAGCGCGCCCAAACTCGGCCGCAACCGAAGCCCGCAACGCCCATGTCGGAGCCGAGCGCGCGCAGCGGGGTGGCCACGGGAGCAATTCCCATTATCCGACCCAACTCAGCGGCTGAGTAATGTCAACATCGTCACCGTCGCCCGGCGCGCAAGCTGCTCGGGGCAACAAGCCAGAGCCCGCGGACGACCCTCGCTCGTTCATGCAACTGATTCGTGACCTGCCGGGAATTGGACTCGAACTGCTGCGTGCGGAGTTCGAGCGCTTCAAGCGGGAGATGAGCCGCAAGGCAAAGAACATCGGCATCGGTTCGCTTCTGTTTATGGCGGCTGGAGGCACAGGACTTTTCGTTCTCGGGGCACTCGTGCTCGCAGCCGTATATGCGCTGTCGATGGTTGTACCCACGTGGGCTGCCGCTCTCATCGTGTCCGGCGGGCTGCTCGTCGTGACAATCATTCTCGTTCTCGCCGGGCTCGATCAGTTCAAGAAGTCCCAGGGCATGATGCCAACTGAGACCATGGATGGCATCGTCGAAGACGCACACGCAGTGAAGGGAGAGGGACGCTTTGACATCTAGCCTTTCGTCCAATTCGAGTGCATCGCCAATCAAGGCCGGTCGCCCGAAAACCCCCACCGTGGCCAAGCCCGTTGATGCGCTGACGGCCCGGGAACTCGACGCGCATGTTGAGGCCGTGCGGGCACGCCTCGCCGGCACGCTCGAC
Source organism: Microbacteriaceae bacterium (assembly GCA_044340895.1). GTDB lineage: Bacteria > Actinomycetota > Actinomycetes > Actinomycetales > Microbacteriaceae > RFQD01. Next base: position 4,268 of record JBIISS010000023.1, on the reverse strand, counting down.
GCTCTCGAAGAGAAAGCGAATGTTCCTAAGCAGTTCAAGAAGCGCGCTGACAAGCGGGCCGAACAGTTGCGCGAACTACGCCGCGAAAAGCCCGCGGTCTTTGCCGCCGTTGTCGTCGGAGGGCTCGCGCTCTCGGTCGGAATCATCGCTCTAGTTGTAAAGAGCGCGACAAAGCGGTAATTTCTTTTCGCTATACCCGTCAATGACGACACGGCCACTCTTCACTCGCATTCCGCGAGACGAATCGAGTTCGCACGCAAGTTCATAGGGTAATTTGCGCGAGTTCGCTGCGGGGATGAGCCGTGTCACAACAAGGAACTCGATGACTCTCACCGCACCAACAGACGCGAAGCCCCTCGGTGGCCTGCGCGTTCTTGTGCCGCGCGGTGGACCCTGGGGCGACTCCGTTGCGTCAGCGCTGCGGGCCAAGGGCGCGACCGCCGTCATCTCTCCGATGACCAATTTTGTGACCGCACCGGACACGAACGACCTCGCCTCAGCATTTGAGGCTTTGGCCGCCGGTGAGTTCGACTGGATTACGCTCACCAGCTCGACCACGGTTGACGTGTTGTCGGCATATCGAGCCACAATTCCTGCTTCGACTCGAATTGCTGCGGTGGGCGAAACCACGGCAAGCGCGCTCGCGGCGATTGGCTACAAGGCCGACCTGAGCCCTAGCGAAGACAACACCGCGCGCGGCCTTCTCGAGGAGTGGGAGTCGGCTACAGGCGGGGTTGTGCCGCTACGCATCCTGACCCTTCGTTCTGAAGTCGCGGTCCCCGTGTTGACCGAAGGGCTCAAGCGCATTGGCCACTCGGTTCGGTCGGTCATTGCCTATCGCACGATTGGCGTGCCGGTAGACGACGACGTGATTGAGCAAGTTCGCAACGGCGAGTTCACCGCGGTGCTCGTAACTTCAGGCAGCGTCGCAGAGCAGGTGGCTCTGCAGCTCGGCGACATCCCAGACGAGACGTTTGTTGTTGCCCTCGGGCCCCGTACGGCAGCGGATGCTCGACATGCGGGCGTTCGAGTTGACGCGACGACCGCAAACGGGGATGTCGACTCGCTGATCGACGTGTTGATTAGCCGACGGTAACCGTGCGGTGCTCGGAGCAACCGGGTTGTTCGAGCTCACAATCGCCACAGCACACGAAACGTTTGCGGCATGCCTGGTCACAGCAGTTCGCCATGTGGCTCGTTGCTTCTCCGCACACGTGGCACGAGCTCAATTGAGCTGCGCCAGGGGCGAAGTCGACTGCGATTCGGCCGTCAAAGACGTAAAGCGACCCCTCCCACAGCCCGCTATTGCGTTTAGCCTCGCCATAGCGAACAATTCCGCCATCGATTTGGTAAATCTCGTTGAAGCCACGCGCCTTCATCAAGGGAGTGAGAACCTCGCAACGAATGCCGCCGGTGCAGTACGTGACGATGGTCTTGTCCTTGAGGTCGTCATACTTTCCACTCTCGAGTTCTCGAATGAAGTCTCGGGTTGTTTCGACGTCGGGAACCACCGCATTTTTGAATCGCCCGATCTCGGCTTCGAAGGCGTTTCGCCCGTCGAAAAACACGACATCGTCGCCTCGTTCGGCGACCAACGCGTCAACTTCGTCGGGCGAGAGCCTGATGCCACCTCCGACAATCCCGTGCTCGTCGACCTGAATTTCCTCGGGAACACCAAAACTCACGATCTCAGCACGCGCCTTCACACTCAGGCGAGGAAAATCGGTGATGAATCCGTCGGTGTCGAACGCGGTGCCGTCGCTCCATTTAACGTCGAGGCGAGCGAAGCCAGCGTATTGCTTGGTTTTGCGCACATACTTCTTGACGTTCTCGACAGTGCCACCCACCGTGCCGTTTATGCCGTGACGGGAAATGATGATCCGACCACGCAGATTCAGCGACTCGCAGAGATCGCGCTGCCAGAGCCGCACGGCTTCGGGGTCGGCGAGTGGCGCAAAGGCGTAGTACAACGCAATCTTGGGAATGGCCACGTATAGATGTTACGCGCCATCTTGAGGCATGCCGCGATTTCCTAATTGACAATGATTCTCAATAAACGTAGGCTCGCGCCATGACCACTTCACGATCGGCGCGCTTCCGAATTCCTGCAATCGTTGTTGCAGCCATAGGAATTTCATCCGGCTTAGTCGGATGCTCAACTGCAGACGACACCACATTCCGCATTGTGACGACAACCACTCACGTCACGGACTTCACGAGAAACATCGTTGGCGACGCGAGTGCCGTGTATCCGCTCTTGCAGGCAAATCAATCGGCGCACAGTTTCGACCCTTCCGCGAAGGACCTACTCGAGATCAGTGCAGCGGACGTGCTCGTCATTAGTGGAGCCGAACTCGAACCGTGGGTTGACGATGCCCTGACTGCCGCAAACTTCAACGGTGAAATCATTGATGCGTCGACGGGAATCACCCTGCTGCAGTCAGGTGAGACCGAAGCCGAACATGACCATGCCGCGGAAGAAGCCGCCGCGGAAGAAGCTCCAGCCGACGAGCATGACCATCTGCACGCCGACGGAGACCCGCACATTTGGACCTCCCCTGCGAACGCAGAGCTGATGGTGACCAATATCACGGACGGGCTTGTGGTTGCGGATCCGGAAAACGCGTCGATTTACACGGCAAACGCTGATTCCTACATTGGTCAACTCGCGGTTCTTGACGAGTGGGTTACCGAAAACATTGAGCAGGTTGCGATCGCCGAGCGGTTGCTCGTCACGAATCACGATGCCTTCACCTATTTCGTCTCTGAGTACGGCATCACTTTCGTTGGTTCGATCATCCCGGAGTTCGATGACAACGCGGAACCCAGTGCTGCCGACATTGATGCGCTGGTTGAAAAGATCCGAGAGACGGGTGTGCGAGCTATTTTTGCAGAGAGTTCCATTTCGTCGAAGCTCGCAGAAGCCGTCGCCGCACAGGCGGATATCGAGGTCTTCGCGGGCGATGAGTCTCTGTATTCCGATACGCTCGGCGCAACGGGGAGTGGCGCAGAAACCTACATCTCCGCCACCATTCACAACGTTCGGCTTCTCGATAAGGCTTGGGGGGTCGAACCGCTTCCCGTACCGGAGGAAATCGCAAATGCCTAGCCCGCTCATCGAAGTCATTGATGGTTTCTTCGGATACGACAAGTCCGTTGCCGTGGGAGACGTGAACCTCGCCGTCAGAAGCGGGGAAGCACTCGCGCTCATTGGATCGAACGGTTCGGGGAAGTCCACCATTCTCCGCGGCATAGCTGGCCTGCATCCCATGCTGAGCGGACGGATGCTCTTTGACGGGGCCCCCCGGAGCGCGGACACTGCGACTCAGATCGGGTATATGCCGCAGGCAGAAACCTATGATGCGTCGTTTCCGGTAACCCTTCGGCAAGCGGTTGAAATGGGACGCTACCGACGACTGGGTTGGTGGCGTCGAATGAAACAGGTCGATCGAGTAGCCGTGTCGGCTGCGCTCCAGGTCACCGACCTGACGGATGTCGCCGAAACCGTTTTTTCTAACCTGAGTGGCGGTCAGCAGAAGCGAGCGATTCTTGCGCGGGCACTGGCCAATCAACCGCGAATTCTGCTTCTCGACGAGCCATTCAACGGACTCGACAAACCCAACCGCGACTCGTTGAAACGCACCCTCATCCGACTGAAGAAGTCTGGTGCTGCTGTGGTCCTGACCACACATGACCTCGACCTCGCGCGAGACGTGTGTGACACAGCGGCGCTACTTCACGACGGCAAAGTCGAAGCATACGGTTCTGTTGCGCAAACACTCACGATGAAGCATCTGGCGAATGTCTTTCCGAGCATTGAACTCGACGCCGACGCGAGCACTGTTATCTTGTCTAGCCATCACGGGCATTGACGTGGAGGCCGTTCAACTTCTCTTCGAAAGTTTTCGTTTCCCGTTCATTCAGAACGCACTCGCTGTGATTATCCCCTTGGCACTGGTCACGGGGCTTGTCGCTGTCTTCATCAACCTTCGCGGACTGGAGTTTGTGTCTGATGGCTTGACGCACGCCGTCTTTCCCGGCCTGGCGGCAGGTTTTGTTGTCGCGGGTAGTCCCGGTTTGCTTCCCGGAGCGCTCATCGCCGCCGTGATCGCAACACTTGCTCTGACGTACTTTGCCGGGGTAGGACTCGCATCCGATACGGCAACAGCCATCACGCTGACCGGCATGTTCGCAATCGGCGTCCTCATCGTTTCCACCCCGGGCGGAGGTTCCACATCGATTGAAAGCCTGCTGTTCGGGCACCTCTT
>JBIISS010000198.1:0-2925 GCA_044340895.1 Microbacteriaceae bacterium | reverse complement strand
CCGACAGCGTGAGCCTGATGCCGACACGCACGGTCGTGGTCGGATACGACGCGAGACCGAAATCGGCGGAGTTTGCTCAAATTGCGGCGGACGTGCTCGCGGGAGCGGGCATCCGCACCCTGCTCACCACATCGGTTGTGCCCACACCCGTGCTGGCCTTTGCCGTGCGCCACCTGAACGCCGACGCAGGCGTGATGATTACCGCAAGCCACAACCCTCGAGGCGACAACGGCTACAAGGTGTATCTCGGTGGCACGCATGACGGACGACAACTCGTGGCTCCCTACGACGCCGAAATTCATGCGTACATGGTGGAGTCGATGGAAACCGTCCCCACGCGCGACCTGCGGCGGGGTGCTCCCGCACCCCTCGACGCATCGGTCATTGACGCGTACGTTGCGCTGACCGCGGCACTCGTTCCGGAGCCGATACATCAACCGCTCACCGTGTACACCGCGATGCACGGCGTGGGCAGTGCGATGTTGCGCCGCGTCTTGATGACCGCCGGTTTCGATGTCGCCAACATGCTCACGGTAGTTGAGAGTCAGGATTCCCCCGACGGCGAATTCCCGACCCTGCCGTTTCCGAACCCAGAAGAGGACGGTGCACTCGACCGCGCGTACGTACTCGCTCGTGAGCGGGGAGCCCAACTGGTGCTCGCGCATGATCCGGATGCTGATCGACTCGGTGTGGCGATTCCCGACACGGCCTACACGTCGGGGTTCAGACGCCTCACCGGAAACGAGATTGGTGTTCTACTCGGCGCGTGGGCAGCCGAACGAGCTGCCAAGAACGGAGAGCCGTCGGGAACGCTGGCGTGCTCGATTGTGTCGACTCCTCAGCTCGAGCGGGTTGCACGTCACTTTGGCTACGACTTCGCCTGGACTCTCTCCGGATTCAAATGGATTTCTCGCGTACCTAACTTGCTCTACGGGTTCGAAGAAGCACTCGGCTTTTTGGTCAACCCCGACACGGTGAGCGACAAAGACGGCATCTCAGCCGCTCTCGCGCTTCTGTCACTCGCCAGCGAATTGCATGCAGAAGGCAAGACCATCGCTCACCGGCTCGCTGAAATCAACGATCACTTCGGCACGTATGTGAGTGGCGCATTCGCAATTCGCACGACGCGGGAGCGCATCGCGGCAGCCATGCGACGCCTACGAGCGACTCCGCCGACGGCACTCGCCGGCGTTGCCGTGGACCACGTGGAAGACCTCTCCCGCACCGCTCAGGGTGATCGTTCCTCGGGTGGACAACTGCCAACCGCCGACGTTCTTGCATTCTGGTTGAGCGACGGTTCACGGGTGATGTTCCGCCCCAGTGGCACCGAGGCCAAACTCAAGGTGTATCTCGACGTGTGCGAAGAGGTCGGCACCCCGTCGGGTCGATACGTCTCAGCACACGTTCGGCTCGACAGCCTGACCGCCGCCGTCGAAGCGCTGGTCAGCTAACTTCCGGAAATCACGACGCTCGCTCGACGCTCGGGTTGGCGCCGAGCAAGAAAATCTGTGTCCTGTCGCTCCCAGACGTCCCAGTGGTGCACATTCTCAGTGCCCTCATCGCGTTCGCGACCGCGTTCCGTCGCAACGTTCCCGGGAGTATCCACCCACACGCTGAGGTCAACATACGCCTCGAGCGGTGGTTCGAAAGCGCAAATGCCTTCGAGCACAATCAGCGTGGAATCGATAACACCGTCGATGGGAACAAGCAGGCCGGTATCCCAATCCAGTCGTCGGTAGTTGAACGGAAGACCTTGAGTGAATGAGATCAGCACCTCCCTTTCGACGCGCAAAAGATCAAAATGATCCTCGACTCGGGGAGCGAGCAACGAGGCCTTGACCAAGAAGTCGTCAAGAGGCACAACTGCGCTGTCGATCAAACGCATCGCGAGCTGGTGCGCCACGGTCGACTTGCCGGCACCTCCGCGGCCGGCGATAGCGACCACGAACGGTCGTTGCGATCGTTGCGCCTCAACTAGCTGTGCGAGATCCTCGACGGTCTGCACCCGTTGAGTCACGAGCGCGAACCGCGGACCGCGTTCTCGAAGCCTTGTGAAATCACCTCGGCGAGCTCGTCACGGTCTTCTGCCGGGATAAACGCAGAGGCACACGCATTCTGCTGGAACTGCTCAACATCGCTCAGCGTGTAGCCGAAGGCATCAACAAGCAATGACAACTCCCGACTGAGGCTCGTGCCGCTCTGCAAGCGGTTGTCGGTATTCACCGTCACGCAGAAATCGAGTTGATAGAGCAGGTCGAACGGATGCTCTTCGAGCGTTGCTCCCCACTGCTCAACCGCCCCGGTCTGTAGGTTCGATGTCGGGCAGAGCTCGAGCGTGATCGCACGATCTTTGACCCACTCGGCCAGTCGACCGAGCTTGACGTATGACACCTCGTCATCGGAGTTCTCGATGGTGATGTCCTCGGCAATGCGAACGCCATGTCCGAGACGCAAGGCATAACCGTCGAGCACAGCCGAGCGAATGCTGGCGAGCCCGTCGGCTTCGCCGGCGTGAACGGTTGCCGGAAAGTACTCGCTGGCGAGCAAGTCGAACGCGCGCGCATGCTTCGACGGCAAGAATCCAGCTTCGGCTCCGGCGATATCAAAACCAACCACACCCTTTTCGCGGTGCCGAAGAGCGAGCTCGGCAATCTCGAACGAACGGTCGGCATGACGCATCGCCGTCACCAACTGGCCGATGCGAATCGATGAACCGGAGCGTGCCGCCTCAGCGATGCCTTGCGTGATGCCTTCTTGAACAGCTTCAACCGCGCTGTCGAGAGTGAGTCCGCCGGTGAGGTGTTGCTCCGGTGCCCAGCGAAGCTCGCCATAAAGAACGCCGTCACGCGCGAGATCAACCACGCTCTCTCGGGCAATGCGCTCGAGCGAGGCGGAGGTTTGCATTACCGCACACGTGAGATCAAA
>JBIISS010000022.1:0-10104 GCA_044340895.1 Microbacteriaceae bacterium | reverse complement strand
GGCCACGGAATCGGCATTCGTTTTGTTCAGAGCGTGATTGACCCGATGGATTCCGCACTCGCGTTTCCGATCGGTGAATCGGAGTTTCGCCTGCAGATGGGGGAGGACGCGCACTATTCGATTTCTCGAATTTCCGGCGACCTCACCGTTGACGCGCCTCGGGTTCGCACCGGCGCATCCGACACCGTCGATCGCAAAGTTGTCGACGCGAGCGCGCCGGGGGATGGTCGTTTTGAAATAGCCCTCACTCAATACGAGAGTGGATACGCGGCGCCCGAAGAGTTCCGGCCGTTCGCCGAGTCTCTCCGGGACACCAGGGACGACTTCTCAACTTGGTGGTCGGCCTTCCGCCCGAGCGAGACGGGAATCACGGAAGCTGCGGCATACCTCACGTGGTCGACAATCGTGGCCGCGCGGGGAATTTCGGCTCGGCCCGCAATGTTGATGTCAAAGAACTGGATGAACGCTGTCTGGAGTTGGGACCACTGCTTCAATGCACTTGGTCTGGCCCGCTCGCACCCAGACTTGGCTTGGGATCAATTCATGCTCCCCTTCGATCAGCAGCACGCCCAAGGTGCGCTGCCTGATTTGATGCACGACAACGGACGGATGTGGGGGTTCGTCAAGCCCCCGGTTCACGGCTGGACACTGAACCACCTCATCAATCTCGGGGTTGCGACTCCGGAGCGGATTGCCGACGTCTATCCCCGATTGGTTGCGTGGACGAACTGGTGGCTTGCCTATCGTGACCTCAATGGCGACGGACTGCCTGTCTACTTCCACGGCTGCGATAGCGGACAGGATAACTCGACCGCGTTCGACGCAGAAGGATTCCCGTCGACGAGTCCTGACCTCGCAGCCTTCTTCGCTCTTCAACTGCGGTGCTTGAGTCGTGTTGCAACAATGCTCGGCTTGAACGACGATGCGAGCCGATGGACAGAACTCGAAGAGCAGACCATTCAGTTGATGGTTTCGACGTTGTGGGGTCCCGATGGTTTCTCGCCTCGAGGTTCCATCAACAACGAGCAGCTCAGGGGGGCATCGACAAGCCAGGTCGTCTTCCTGCCCCTTCTGCTGGGCGATGCGCTCCCCGACGACGTGCGCGAATCACTGGTCGAAAGATTCTTGTCCAGCGGGCTGCTCACGGCACACGGCGTAGCCAGTGAAAGTCCGGACAGTCCTTCCTATGAACCGGACGGTTACTGGCGTGGGCCAATTTGGGCGCCCACCACCCTATTGATCGCGGATGGCCTTGCTCGATGCGGGCGCCCCGACCTCACGGAGGTCATCGCCCAGGGCTTTCTCGCAAACTGCGACATCAACGGCTTCGCTGAGAACTACGACGCAGTCACGGGGAGAGGCTTGCGCGATCGCGCCTATAGCTGGTCGGCCAGCGTGTACAGCGTCTTCTCAGAGCAGTCAGAAATCTTTCGAGAACCACCCGGCTCTCGAACATAGACGAAGTGTCACCAAAGGCACTTCGCTCGGTCTCCCTGAGGCTGAGCACCATTCACACCAAGAAAAATGAAAGGTAAAACATGTTCGCATCACTTCGCAAGAAAGTGGGCGTAGCGGTCGCCGTGGCCGGGGCCTTGGCCCTGAGCGCGTGTGCCGCGCCCGCGCCCGAAGTTTCGGGAAAGTTAACTGTTTGGACCGAGGACTACTACGTCGCGATTTTTGAGCCATTGGCTCAGGAATGGGCGGCTGAGGTGGGCATCGAGATCGAGTTCGTCACAAAGGACTTCTTCGAGATGACCAACCAGTTCATCGCCGCTGTTCCTGCCGGCGAGGGTCCCGACCTCTTCATCGGAGGTATGGCCACTACTCTGCTCGTCGGCAACGGCGTTGTTGCGCCCGTAGAGCTCGGTGACAAGGCCAATCTCTTCACCGCCTCCGCTCTCGAGGCCGGCCAGTTGGAAGGTGTTCAGTATGGCGTCCCGTTCTCGATTGAGAACGTCGCCGTCTACCGCAACACTGACCTCGCACCTGAGCCCGCCGCTACGTTCGACGACGCGATTGCAACCGGAAACGAACTGGTCGCCGCCGGCAGTGCTGACTCGCCGTTCGCGGTGGGTGTCGGACCCGACGGTAACGCTTACCTCCTGATGGGATTGCAGTCGTCATTCGGCAGCACTCTCTTCGACGGCGAGGAGCTCACGATCGATGACCAGGCTGGTCAGGATTTTGCTGCAGCACTGGCCGACTGGGGCGCGAGTGGAGCCATCAACCCTGACATGACGCTGGACATCGCTCTGACCCAGTTCAAGGAGGGTCGCACTCCCTACTTGATCACCGGTCCATGGGACTTGAACGGCATCAAGGAGTCAGGCGTGCCCTACGCAATCGACCCGATTCCTTCGGCAGGTGGCGAAGTTGCGGCCCCCTTCATGGGCAACTACGCCGTGTACCAGAGCTCCGAGGCCACGAACCCGCTCGCCGCTTCGCTCTTCCTCACCGACTTCATGACGAGGACAGCGACAGCCGTTGGTATCTTCGAAGGCAACAAGACGCTGCCTGCGCTGATTCCCGCGCAAGAAGAGGTCTCTACTGACCCCGACGTGAAGGCCTTCGCCGAAATCGGAGCTTACGCCGTGCCTATCCCGGGACTCGCCGCGATGGACCAGGTATGGGGCCCATGGGGCGAGACCGAGATGGCGATCCTCCGCGGGCAGGCAGCTGACCCCGTGCAGGCGTGGATCGACATGGGCGTCAGAATCCGTGAGGCTATTGCCGCCGGGTAGTTAACTGAATCGGTGTCCCCGGGGGAAACCCCGGGGACACTTTTCCCCCAAGTAACCAAAAGAGGACAAGCAAATGGTGCGTCTATCGACTACTCAGCCAGCCAGTGTCGGTTCGGGACTTCGACCGCAGACAGGCATCTCCGGAGTGGTGGTCAAGATCATCCTTCTCGGACTGGTCAACGCATTCGGCCTGTTTATGGTGTCGCGGTTCTTTCTCGTCAATCAGGTCGGACTCGCTGGGGTAGCAATCCTAGGCCTCGTCGTCATCAATGTGATCTATTGGCGACGCGGGGGGCTTGCCGCCAAGTACCTCACGCCGGGACTGGTGTTTCTCCTTGTTTTTCAGGTCTTCGTGATCATCTATACGGTCATCATCTCTTTCACCAACTCCGGAACTGGGCACAACGTATCCAAAGACTCGGCGATCGAGTCCATCATCAACAACTCCATCGTTCGCGTTGAAGACTCGCCGACATACGACGTACGCGTCCTTGAACAGGGTGGCAACTTGTTTCTGTTGGCAACGTCGCCCGACGGCGATTTTTTTCTCGGAGGACAAGACGAGCCGCTGAAATCCGTGGTGCCCAGCAAGACGGCGAGTGGAATCGCAACAGAAGTCACTGGTTACAACACCCTCAAACTTGCGCAGATCTTCGCGGTTCAAGAAAAGCTCGCTGAACTCACCGTTCCTCTCGACGACAATCCGGCAGACGGATACCTTCGATCAGCGGACGGGTCAACGGCCTTTGTATTCTCTGCGAACCTGGTGTACGACGCGTCGAACGATACCTTCGTTGACCCGAGCACCGGCAACACTTTCGTCGACGACGGCAAGGGAAACTTTGTTGATGCGAATGGCGAGGAGTTGCAACCCGGCTGGAACACTGCCATCGGCTTCGCCAATTATGCGAAGGCTCTCGGGTCGTCGGCGCAGTACGAGTTGTTAGGGGTGTTCGTCTGGACGCTCACGTATGCGGTCTCGTCCGTCGCTCTCACCTTTGGACTAGGTCTTTTTCTCGCCATCACGATCAATGGCCTTCGAGGAACACGGTTCTATCGGTCGCTCCTCATCCTGCCGTACGCATTTCCCGTCTTCCTGTCCGGCTTGATTTGGTCAGGACTGCTCAATGAGACATTTGGATTTGTCAATCAAGTGTTGCTCGGCGGCGCGACTGTACCGTGGCTCCAGGATCCGATTTTGGCCAAAATCAGCGTCATTCTTGTGAGCGTCTGGTTTGGATTTCCGTACTTCTTCCTGGTGTGCACAGGGGCCCTGCAATCGGTGCCACCGGAGCTGGCGGAAGCCGCGCGCGTAGACGGCGCCAAGCCGAGTCAAGTCTTCTCCAAAATCACGTTGCCGTTGGTTCTGGTTGCAACGTCACCGCTACTTGTTGCGGGTTTTGCCTTCAGCTTCAACGACTTCAACACAATCTTCGTGCTTACTGGCGGTGGCCCGATCAACATCGACTCGTCAATCAACGCTGGTGCCACTGACATCCTCATCACTCTGGTGTACAAGCAAGCATTCGTGAACACCACCGTGGATTACGGCCTGGCGAGCGCCTTTGCCGTCATCATCTTCTTGGTCATCACGATCATGTCCATTTTTCTGTTCCGTCGCACGCGATCACTTGAGGAGGTCTACTGATGACCACCATGTCTTCATTTTTCTCGTGGGTTGCGCAGCGCGGCTGGAGACACCTTGTCGCCATCGTGATGTGTGTATTCGCGATATTCCCATTGCTTTACGTCGTTTCTGCGTCGTTCGCCTCGTCAGGAACACTGACCGCATCGAATCAGCTCTTCGCGAGCTTCACATTCGACAACTACGTCGACCTGCTTTCTGATCCTGCTCGCCCGTATCTGACGTGGTGGTTCAACACCTTGATTATCGCCGCATCGGCCGCCACAATTGCATTGCTTTTCGGGTCGCTCGCCGCTTACGCGTTTTCTCGACTGAGATTCCGAGGGCGCCGGATTGGTCTTGGCGCGTTGGTGTTGACTCAGCTGTTTCCTCAATTCCTTGGGGTTGTTGCCATCTTCTTGCTGGTGCGTACGCTGGGGGATGCCGTTCCAACACTTGGCCTCAACACGCACACGGGATTGATTGCGGTGTATTTGGGTGGAGCGCTCGGCATCAACACCTATCTCATGTACGGGTATTTCAATACCGTCCCACGGGAGATCGACGAGGCAGCCAAAATTGACGGTGCGTCGCACGTTCGAACGTTCTTCACCATCATCCTTCCCCTCGTGGCGCCGATCTTGGTGATCGTGTGGATGATCACCTACATCGCGGTAGCCGGAGACTATGTGATTGCCTCGGCCATACTCTCTGATCCCAACATGCAGACGGCGACCGTGGGACTCTTCACCCTGATCAGCACCTTCCGGAGTGACAACTGGGGAGCTTTCTCCGCTGGCGCAATACTGTCTGCGCTCCCTGTCGTTCTGATGTTCCTCTACGGCCAGAAGTACATCATCGGCGGGCTCTCCGCGGGCAGCGTCAAGTAGTCGGTTTTTCGACTTTGCAAATAATGGAAGGCAAATCAGTTGTTCGAAATGACCCGCACGGGCGTCGTGCTCACCCTGCCCGGCGAAACCGTTCGCATCGACAGTTGGGGTGATTCCACCTTTCGAGTGAGGGCGGGCACGATGCCCGTCACTTCATTCGACCTCGCCCTCGCGGACGGCGCGGTTGCAACGGCCCCCACGGCAGTGCAGGAGCTCGAGGACCGTATTGTGTTGCACTCGGGCGACGTGAGCGTTTCCTTGGAGCTGTCGGGGCGCATTTCATTCTTCAGAGGGACTGAGCCCCTCGTCGCGGAGCCGCCTTTTGATCCTCGCGAGCCACCGCTCCTGCCCCATCGTCGGTTCCATCGTTCGGCATCTGGTCTTCTCGAGACGACCATGACATTCGATGCGTACGACGGGGAAAGCTTCTACGGACTCGGTCAGCATTCACTCCCGCACCTCGATCTCAGAGGATGCGTCGTTGAACTGCTGCACCGCAACACTCAAGTCTCGATTCCCGCGGTTGTTTCTTCCCGCGGCTACGGGATGCTCTGGAACACACCATCCGTGGGCCAGGTCGAGTTCGCGGCGAACCACACCAGATGGCACGCGCGAGCTGCGCGAGAGATTGACTACTTCATCTATTCCGGGAATACGCCAGCCCAGGTACTTGGTCGGTACCACACGCTCACCGGATTTGCCCCGAAGTTCCCTCACTGGGCGACGGGCTACTGGCAGAGCAAGAGCTACTACGAATCCCAGGATGAGCTCATGGCCGTGGCCCGCGAGCACCTCTCGCGCGGGTTACCCCTGACGGCAATCTTCGTGGACTACATGCACTGGACTCACATGGGTAACTGGGACTGGGATCGTGAGTTGTGGCCTGACCCGGCCGCCATGGTGGCCGAGCTCGCCGAGAACGGCGTGCGCCTCCTCGTCTCCGTGTGGCCGCACGTGAGTCCGCTGAGCGAGAATCACGATCCGCTCGAGGCTGACGGTCGGCTCGTTCTCGCGACGGGAACCGAGTCGCCGGCGGTGTTCTCCTACGCCGACCGCGGGTCGCCCGGGGGGCTCGACCTGAGCTTGTTGGACCTAACGAACCCTGACGCCCGGGGATATCTCTGGGACCGACTCCGTCTGAGCTACAGTTCGATCGGGATCTCATCCTTCTGGCTCGATGCGTGCGAGCCCGAAATCAGAGAATCGACCACCCAGTTTCGCGAAGAGACAATGGCATTCAGTTCGGGCCCGGGCGTGGAGGTGTCCGGTTCATTTCCGTTGCACTTTGCTCAGGCCGTTCGAGACGGGCTCACCGCCGATGGTCTCGACGACGGGATGATCCTGATCCGCTCGGCGTGGGCGGGCAGCCAGCGCTATGGGGCAGCCATCTGGTCCGGCGACATCCAGTCGACCTGGGAGGCACTTCAAGGTCAGCTCAGCGCCGGCTTGGGAATGATGGTCAGCGGAATCCCCTGGTGGACCAGCGACATTGGTGGTTTCTTCGATTCGGACATTGAGAGCCCGTACTTTCGAGAGCTTGTCGTGCGGTGGTTCCAATTCGCTGTTCTCTGGCCCGTCTTCAGACTCCACGGCAACCGGCACGCCGACTTCTACAACTCGGGCCTTTTCTCGACCGGTGACCCCAACGAAGTTTGGTCCTTCGGTGACGAGGCTTACGACGTTATCCGGGGCCTCCTCGCGTTCCGGGAGCGGATTCGCCCCTATCTGCAAGAGCAGATGGATCTCGCGACCTCGGACGGACTGCCTCCGATTCGTCCACTCTGGTTCGCATACCCGGATGATGAAGCCGCACGCGCCATCGACGACCAATTCCTCCTCGGTCGAGACCTGCTTGCCGCGCCGATTGTGCACGCGGGCGAGATCGAGCGCACGGTCTACTTTCCGGCGGGTGATTCCTGGCGTGACGTCTGGAGTGACACGGTCTTTGCTGGAGGATCGTTCGCCGAGGTTGTCGCACCGATCGACCGTTTCCCACTGTTCGAGAGGGTGGGGAGTGAACTCGGTGTAACGGTCGAATGGTTTGTCGCCAGCCAGAGTTCGACGCGCGAAGCATGATCGAGCGTGTCAGCATCGAGGTCGGCCTGATGGTCTGCAGCTTTCGGGTGCTCAACGCGTGATTCCGAGTCGTTGCGACGAGTCGGCGACTATTCATGCTGGCCGGACAAGTACAGTGAAGTGAACCTCTTTTAGGAGTGCTGTGAGTAGTCCATTGCGTAAGTCGGAGATTATCCGGCGATTGGAACTTCGAATTGTTGGGGGCGAGTTCGCCTCTGGTGAGAAGCTTCCGTCGGAGCGAGAGCTGGCCGAAGAATATGGCGTGAGTCGACCCGTGATCCGGGAGGGGCTCTCCGGACTGGTCGAGCGTGGGCTGGTCGATATTCAGGCGGGACGCGGAACGTTCGTTCGCGAGGTCGCGGTCGACGAGCTCTCGAAGTCCCTCAACCGCGTTGCGGCCCGCACGGGCATTACGACACGACATCTCGTCGAGGCCCGCCTGATGTTGGAGGTCACGGCGGCTCGTTATGCCGCGATGTCGTCAGAGCGCGACATGACGGTTCTGGACGAGGTTCTCCTCCGACACGAGGAGGCCCAGTCCCTGGTAGATCGGGCCTCGACCGATCTCCAGTTCCACGAGGCGGTCGCGACCGCCTCCGGTAATCCGGTGATTGCGCTGATGTTCGGCTCGATCCGCGCTCAGGTGTACTCGCTCATGCTGAGAAGCCACAGCGATCCTCACGTGCGGGAGATTGGCGATCCCCAGCACCGCAAGCTCGCCGAAGCCATCCGCGCCGGAAATACCGACCTCGCGGGCGAGCTCATGGCAGATCATCTCAGCCTCGCCCTTTCTCTGTTCGGCGACGACGTTGATCGACCCATTTCGGAGATGTTGGAGAACCGAGGCATCTCTGGCGCGCCGCCTCTCGGGATCTAAAGTCGTGCGGCCGTCGTGCCGCCGTGATATCGTTTCGGGGTTGGCCTGTCCGGTATTACCAGATTGCGTGAGTAACTGATGAACAACCCCATCCCCTTTCGCCTGACCTCCGAGTTCTCCGATGTTGTGGTGACCGTCGATCCCCACAGCGGAGCACCTCTTGGGCTCGAGACAGAAGGGCGCGAGTTTCTCAGTCCCTCCGTGCTCACGGTGACCACGGGAGGCGACGAAGTGCGCGGCGCAATGGGCGGGCTGGTTTACGAGGGGTCTCTCGCAACCGCCGTCACACCTGCCGAATCGGCGACACATCTCACCAGCCTGGGCGAAGGCCACCGCATCCATCGCGTCACGACCTCGGTCACCGGTCCTTTCGCTCTCGAGTGGACCTACCGGTTCCAGAGCGCATTTCCTCGAGTGTCGGTCTCCGTCGACGTCGTCGCCACACGCGAAGCGACAGTCAGAAATGTGCAACTCGATCTGCAGCTCGAACCCTCAACTGCGTCGCACTGGCGACTCCAGGCTCCGGGTGGAAAGTACAGATCCAACCTCGAAATCCACGACATTTCTCAGCGCCTCTACGTGTCACCGGTAGGCGGAGTTAACGGTTCCACCGGCTTGCTCGCGTTTGAAGACACCGACAACCCCCTCACCTGGGTGTTCTGGCCGATTCAGACGGACACCATCGGGGACATTTGGTTCGAACCAGACGGCGCTGGTTTTCACTTGCATTGGCTGGCGGATGTCGCAGGTGTTCTCGTGCCGGGCGCGCGGTTGAGCGTGGACGCCCTTCACCTCGACCTTGTACCGTCAACCTTCACCGAGGTGCTTGATGAGGTTCCGGGTGCTCTCGCCCGCAACTCCATCGCTGCTCACGGTGACGCACCGGAGTGGGGGGCGGCCGCGAACCTCTACGAGGTTCAAATCGGGTTCTCGGTCTTCCACAACGGATACACGTACTCGCCGTATCCGACCGTTCGAGACTTGATCAACGATCTCGATCGCATTCATGCCTTGGGGTTCACAGCTCTGCAGATCATGCCACGGCATCCGTTCCCGAGCTACAACGTCGCCGACTACGACGACATCACGGTCTCGTACGGTGAAGAGAGCGACCTGAAGGAGCTCATCGAGCTCTGCCACAAACGAGGCATGAAGGTGATTCTCGACATTCTTCTTCACGGCGTGATTGACGGCGAAATCGTGGCGACCGCGGTCGAGTCGATCAAGACCGGAGCATTCGGTAACCGAATGGATGAGACGATCGACGACATCACCGTGCTCGAAGAGGACGAGTTCGAGCCATACTCCATCGCCTGGGCGCGCCACGTGCTCGACTTCTCGCCGCACTGGACCGCCGGTTCGCCGCACGTGCATCCTCTCCGGCTCGAGCACCCCGAATGGTTCTGCGAAGACAGCGCGGGAAATCCGATCGGTATCTACACGAACGCCTTCGATACGGCACACCCCGGTTGGCAGGAGTACTTCGTCAACGTCTGCCTCGACCTCCTCGCGAGACTGAACGCCGACGGATTCCGGTTTGATGCACCGTCATACAACTACTTCATGAACTGGAGCGAACGCACGAGGTCATCGGCGCACGTCTCGATGCTCGGATCGGTTCCACTGTTCGCAATGTTGCGAACGGCGATTCGCGATGCGAGACCTGACGCGCTGCTGTACACCGAGCCGTCAGGGGCATTGTTCCGTCGTGACATGGACCTCACCTATAACTACGACGAGCAATGGCTTGTTCGCGCGATAACCGCCACGGAGAATCGCCGGGATCACTGGATTCGCAGCGCGCGCGAGCTGGTGGAATGGCTCGCGCACCGAGACCGCAGCCTGCCCTTCAATGCCATGACCGCGCACCACATCGACAGTCATGACACCTTCTGG
>JBIISS010000197.1:0-2928 GCA_044340895.1 Microbacteriaceae bacterium | reverse complement strand
GACCGGTGGTGGCGTCGTTCACGGACCGGTGCCTCGTAGCTACGCACAGCGCACCCCCAAGAAGATGATCGCCGCTGCTCTGCTCGGCGCTCTTTCTGACCGCGCTCGCGGAAGCCGCATCTTCGCAGTCGAGGCATTCGCCAGCGACGCACCGAAGACCAGCGTTGCTGCTGCGTTCCTCTCGACCGTCACGGCCGGCAAGAACCAGCTCATCGTGACGGCCAAGGGTGACGACCTCACGATGAAAGCCGTGCGCAACATCCCATCCGTTCACGTCATCACGTATGACCAGCTCAACGCCTACGACGTGCTCGTGAGCGATGACGTTGTCTTCACCAAGGACGCTCTCGAGTCGTTCATTGGTGCGAAGAAGAAGGAAGAGGTCAACGCATGACCGAGACCAACAAAGACCCGCGCGATGTCATCATCGCCCCGGTCGTTTCCGAGAAGAGCTACGGCCTCATCGATGAAGGTAAGTACACCTTCCTCGTAGACCCTCGCTCGAACAAGACCGAGATCAAGCTCGCTATCGAGAAGATCTTCAAGGTCGAGGTCGCATCGATCAACACGCTGAACCGCACTGGCAAGAAGCAGCGCACCAAGTTCGGCATTGGAAAGCGCAAGGACACCAAGCGCGCGATCGTGACCCTCAAGTCCGGTTCCATCGACATCTTCACGGCCGTCGGCTAAGAGAACTCAAGGAATAGCAATGGCAATTCGCAAATACAAGCCGACTACGCCTGGTCGCCGCGGTTCATCCGTCGCCGACTTCGCGGAGATCACGCGTTCGACCCCGGAGAAGTCACTTCTTCGTCCGCTGCCCAAAACGGGTGGACGTAACAACCAGGGTCGCATCACCACCCGCCACATCGGTGGTGGACACAAGCGTCAGTACCGCATCATCGACTTCCGTCGTAATGACAAAGATGGCGTGCTCGCGAAGGTCGCTCACATCGAGTACGACCCCAACCGCACGGCACGTATCGCCCTTCTGCACTTCGCTGACGGAACCAAGCGCTACATCTTGGCTCCGAACAAGCTCTCGCAGGGTGACGTCATCGAGTCGGGTGCAAACGCCGACATCAAGCCAGGTAACAACCTTCCGTTGCGCAACATCCCCACGGGTACCGTTGTGCACGCGATTGAGTTGAAGCCAGGCGGCGGTGCAAAGATCGCTCGTTCCGCAGGAACGTCGGTTCGTCTCGTCGCTAAAGATGGCCCCTACGCGCAGCTGCGTATGCCATCGGGTGAAATCCGCAATGTGGATGCGCGCTGCCGCGCAACCATCGGCGAGGTCGGTAACGCCGAGCAGTCGAACATCAACTGGGGTAAGGCCGGCCGTATGCGCTGGAAGGGCGTTCGCCCGACCGTTCGTGGTGTCGCCATGAACCCGGTTGACCACCCACACGGTGGCGGTGAGGGTAAGACCTCCGGTGGTCGTCACCCGGTTAGCCCGTGGGGTAAGAAAGAAGGCCGCACGCGCCACGCCAACCGCGAAAGCGACAAGCTCATCGTCCGCCGCCGTACGACCGGCAAGAAGCGTTAGTAGGAATAGAAGATGCCACGTAGTCTCAAAAAAGGCCCCTTCGTTGACGAGCACCTGCTTCAGAAGGTCGTCAAGCAGAACGAAGCCAACTCAAAGAATGTGATCAAGACCTGGTCGCGTCGCTCGATGATCATCCCCGCAATGCTGGGACACACCATCGCAGTGCACGACGGTCGCAAGCACATCCCCGTGTTCGTCACCGAAACCATGGTCGGACACAAGCTGGGCGAGTTCGCCCCCACCCGCACCTTCCGTGGTCACGTGAAGGACGACAAGAAGGGTCGCCGCCGTTAACCCGGGGGCGAAAAGAGAGGTAGAGAAATGGTGGAGTCAGTCGCACGTGTGCGCCACATCCGCATTACCCCGATGAAGGCCCGTCGCGTTGTCAACTTGATCCGCGGCAAGCAGGCTCTCGAAGCTTTGGCCATCATGAAGTTCGCTCCTCAGGATGCGAGCGAGGCCGTGTACAAGCTGGTTGCTTCGGCAATGGCGAACGCACGTGTCAAGGCCGATGCGGCAAACGAGTTCTTCGCCGAGCAAGACTTGTACGTTTCGCAGGCATTCGTTGACGAGGGTGCAACCCTGAAGCGGTTCCGTCCGCGTGCTCAGGGTCGCGCATTCAAGATTCTCAAGCGCACCAGCCACATCACGATTGTGCTGTCTACGCCCGACCAGCTCGTGGCGAAGAACGCTCCGGCCGCGAAGAAGGAGGCCAAGTAATGGGCCAAAAAGTAAACCCGTACGGCTTCCGTCTCGGTATCACCACTGACCACATCTCGCGTTGGTTCTCCGACAGCACCAAGAAGGGTCAGCGTTACTCTGACTTCGTTGCTGAGGATGTTCGCATCCGCAAGATGCTCAGCGAAACCCTTGACCGTGCCGGCGTTGCCCGTATCGAGATCGAGCGCACGCGTGACCGCGTTCGCGTCGACATCTTCACGGCTCGCCCCGGAATCGTCATCGGTCGCCGTGGTGCAGAGGCTGAGCGCATCCGCGCCGACCTCGAGAAGCTCACCGCGAAGACCGTTCAGCTTAACATCCTCGAGGTCAAGAACCCCGAAGCAGAAGCTCAGCTCGTTGCCCAAGGCATCGCCGAGCAACTTTCCGCTCGTGTGGCTTTCCGCCGCGCGATGCGTAAGGGACTCCAGGGCGCACAGCGCGCTGGCGCCAAGGGTGTTCGTATCCAGGTTTCGGGCCGCCTCGGTGGCGCTGAAATGAGCCGTTCGGAGTTCTACCGCGAAGGTCGCGTGCCACTGCACACGCTTCGCTCGAACATCGACTACGGCTTCTACGAAGCCAAGACCACCTTCGGCCGCATCGGTGTGAAGGTCTGGATTTACAAGGGTGATATCACCAACAAGGAACTCGCTCGCGAACAGGCC
>JBIISS010000196.1:0-2930 GCA_044340895.1 Microbacteriaceae bacterium | reverse complement strand
CAGTCGCTGCCCGGCTCGAAGAATTGATAGATCGTCCGGTTGGATTCTCGTCCGAGACCGTGGGCGCCGAAGCCAATCACGCTGTCAGCGAACTGGAGAATGGAAGCCTGCTCGTTCTCGAGAACCTGCGTTTCAACGCGGGCGAGACGGCCAAGGATGACGCGGTTCGTGGAGCGTTTGCGCAACAACTCGCGTCACTGTGCGATGCTCTGGTTTCAGATGGCTTCGGGGTTGTTCACCGCAAACAAGCAAGTGTTTTCGACTTGGCGTCACTTGTTCCGAGCGCCGCTGGCTTGCTGATTGAGTCTGAGCTCAAGGTCCTCGAGAAGTTGACGGAGTCTCCAGAACGGCCCTACACGGTCGTGCTCGGTGGCTCCAAAGTCTCAGACAAGCTCGGCGTCATTGACCACCTATTACCTCGCGTAGACCGCATCCTGGTCGGCGGGGGAATGGTCTTCACATTCTTGGCCGCCCTGGGATACAAGGTCGGCTCGAGTTTGCTCGAAGTTGACCAGATTCCAACCGTCCAGCGATACATGGAAGAGGCAGCCAAGAAGGGCGTTGAACTTGTTCTGCCGACGGACATTGTTGTGGCTGCAAAGTTCGCGGCCGATGCCGACCATGTCATCGCAGCCACAGATGCGCTCGAAGACACGCCATTCGGTGCGTCTGGCCTCGGACTCGACATCGGCCCAGAATCAAGTCAGGCGTTCGCCAAGATCATTGAGTCAAGCGCTACGGTGTTTTGGAACGGCCCGGCCGGCGTCTTTGAGTTTCCTGCGTTTGCGGGGGGCACGCACGCGATTGCGGAAGCTCTCACAAGAGTCAACGGACTCAGTGTTGTGGGCGGTGGAGACTCGGCTGCCGCCGTGCGCGTGCTCGGCTTCCACGATGACCAATTCGGGCACATCTCCACCGGCGGAGGAGCAAGTCTCGAGTTTCTAGAAGGCAAGAAGCTACCCGGCTTGGAGGTCTTGGGATGGTAAATGCGCGACTTCCGCTGATTGCGGGCAACTGGAAAATGAACTTGGATCACATGCAGGCCATCGCCACGGTGCAAAAACTTGCGTGGACCTTGGACGAAGCAAAGCATGACGCCGGGGCGTCTGAGGTGGCAATCTTTCCACCGTTTACCGACCTGCGAAGTGTGCAAACCCTCGTGGACGCTGATAAGTACCCCATTGCATACGGCGGACAGGATTTATCCGTGCACGACGCCGGCGCGTATACCGGCGAGATTAGTGGCGCATTCCTCGCTCGGCTTGGGTGTCGCTACGCACTCATTGGTCACAGCGAACGTCGCCAGTACCACGGTGAAACGGACGAAACGTGTCAGAAGAAGGTCGAGGCGGCGCTTCGCCACAGCCTCATTCCCGTGCTCTGCGTCGGAGAAACCGCAGCAGACCTCGAAGAATTTGGCGCAAGTGCCGTACCCATTGGGCAGCTCAAAGCTGCCCTCGAAGGAGTTTCTCCCGAAGCCGACATCGTGGTCGCCTATGAACCCGTGTGGGCCATCGGTTCGGGACAGGCGGCAACAGAAGAGCAAGCCGAGCAAGTTTGTGCCGCGCTGCGGGCAACGCTCTCCGGGATGCTCGGTGAGGACTTCGCAGGCCGCACGCGCATCCTGTACGGCGGTTCTGTCAAGAGCAGCAACATCGCCTCTTTTGTGCGCCAACCCAACATAGATGGGGCTCTTGTTGGCGGCGCAAGTCTCGATGTGGCCGAATTCGCGTCGATTGTTCGGTTCTACAAGCACGTCATCTAGACAGAACAAGTTCGACCAGATAACCGTTTAGTATTGAACAGGTTTGATTATTCGTTTGAAAGGTAACTCGTGGAGATTCTTCAGGTTGTACTGCAAGTAATTCTTGCCATCACCAGCCTTCTGCTGACGCTACTCATCCTGCTCCACAAGGGTCGAGGTGGTGGAGTTTCTGACATGTTTGGTGGCGGAGTTACCTCGTCGCTTGGCTCGTCGGGTGTGGCCGAGCGCAATCTGAACAGAATCACGGTCATTCTCGGACTGATTTGGATCACGACCATTATCGTGTTGGGGCTGCTGACCAAGTTCACGACGGGAATCTAATGTCATCCAGCGGCAGTGCCATTCGAGGTTCGCGCGTTGGTGCCGGACCCATGGGTGAACAAGACCACGGTGTTCACGCCGATCGAATTGCTATCAGTTATTGGGACGCCCTAGGTAACGAGACGGTTCGATACTTTGCAGCCAATCTCCCCGAAGACGAGATTCCTGAGACGATCGACTGCCCACAGTCGGGTCTCCCCGCGGGTCGCGACAAGAACAACCCTCCTCATGTTGCCAAGCTCGAGCCGTACAAAACTCACCTGGCCTACGTGAAAGAACGCCGAACACCTGAGGAAGCCGCTCAAATTCTTGAGGATGCGCTACATCAGCTCCGGGTACGCCGCGGCACCGTCAAGGCCTAGTCATACTCTTTAGATTTTGCTGGCTGCCGACGCGTCTACATAGAGGCACGTTTCCTCGCTCCCACCAACCGCGCTGACGGGCGCAACGTTGGGGTCCCGTGACGTTGTCGCTAAGTGAATCGCTTCAGCTTTGTCGTCGCCAGAAGCGACGACCCACACTCGTCTCGACGAGTTGATGCTCGGCAGCGAAAGCGAAATTCTCTCCGGGGGAGGCTTGGGGGAGTCGCGAACCGCAATCACTGTCTGGCCTGAAACCGAGATACCCGGGAGCCCAGGAAAGAGACTCGCAACATGAGCGTCGGGGCCCACGCCCAGAAGTACGAGATCAAATCGCGGAAAGTCAGCGCCGAAGAACTCGGAGAGTTCAGCAGCGTAGCTACGGGCTGCCTCATCTAACGACAAGCCATCTTCTCTGGCTGGCATGCGATGAACGTTTTCGGCAGGGATCGGAATGCGACCAAGAAGCGCCTTCGCGGCCTGGC
>JBIISS010000195.1:0-2932 GCA_044340895.1 Microbacteriaceae bacterium | reverse complement strand
TCCATCGTCACCGTCACGCTCGCTCAGGCAGCAACCGAGATCGGGGCGATTACGAAGCAGAAGCCCGAAGACATTCTCAAGATTGTTGCGGACGAGCTCGCGGAGAACCCCGATTCTGATTTTGCCTATGTGGCACGGAGTGTCGACGTTCAAGCGTTTCGCGCGCTCAATGAGCTGGACATTCCCTGGCTCTACTTTGAACAAGCACCGAGTCGCACGTACCCAAACGGGTCGGTAGCAGGAAATCTGCTCGGTTATGTTGGGTCGGATGGCACCGCGTTGGCGGGAATCGAACTCACCGAAGATGAGTGCCTGGCCGGCGTTAACGGGCAAGAGACGTACGAACGAGGTGCCGACGGGGTTCGCATCCCGGGTAGCACCGTGACCGAAGTCAAAGCGCGACCCGGCTCCGACCTGCGACTCACGATTGACTCCGACCTGCAGTGGTACGCGCAACAGACATTGGCGACACAGGCCGCTGCCCAAGGCGCAACGTTCGGAATTGCCGTGGTTCTCGAAGTTGAGACGGGCAAGCTCAAGGCAGTCGCAGATTACCCCTCCGTCGACCCCAACAACATTGACGGGACTCCGGAAGAATTTCGTGGCTCATACGCTTTTGCGGCCCCCTACGAGCCGGGTTCGACGATGAAGTCATTGACCGCAGCGATGCTCGTTGATGCGGGCCTGGCCGACCATTCGTCTCAGGTTAATGCGCCGAGCGTGATGGAGTTTCCTGACGGTGCACGGGTGAAAGACAGTTCGGGACACGCCGCCAACCTCACTCTGCAGGGTGTCATTGTCGAATCCAGCAACGTCGGCATGAGCCTTTTTGGCGAAGCGCTGTCGAATGACCAGCGCTATGACTACATGACGAAGTTCGGACTTGGTTCCCCGACGTCAGTTGGCTTCTTGGGCGAATCGGCCGGCATCCTGTATGACACCGACGCCTGGGACAACCAAACGTATTACAACCTCTTTTTCGGCCAGGGGCTTTCCGCCACGGCAGTGCAGATGGCGAGTGCGTACCAGGCCATTGCGAATGAGGGAGTACGGCTCCCGGTCCGACTCGTTGAAGACTGCACCGCACCGGACGGTTCTGTGTCGACACCAACCGTTCCAGGCGCAGAACGAGTCATCTCGCCTGCTGCGGCGACCGAGACTGTGCAAATGCTGGAAGGGGTTGTCACCGACGGGTGGCTCGGCCCGCAGCTCACCATTCCGGGGTATCGCGTCGCAGCGAAGACGGGAACAGCAGAGATGTCAGCTGGTGACGGCACCTACTCATCGAGTTTTGTGGTGTCCATCGCCGGCATGATTCCTGCGGATGACCCAAAATACGTCGTCCTCGTCACACTGGCCAATCCGTCGTCCAACAGCACATCTGCTGTCGCTCCGGTGATCCGCGACATCATGGAACAGGTTGTTAAGGAGTATCGCGTTGAGCCTTCGACAACCGGTTCTCCGTACTGGCCCGTGACGTACTAATCGGCAGACCGTCACAGGGTCGCTTTGTGGCGCGGTACGGCGGGGTCAGCGCCGGGTCGAAAGCTTGCAAACGATAGTCTTGTTTTGGCACCGCGAGCGAGTTGAAGGGACTAGGACGAAGCAATGCCGTCACTCCGACCTTCGGCATCCGATGGCCATGCGCTCTCTGAGATTGCCATGCGTTTTGCGCAACGTGTCATTGGTGAGGTCGGCACGACCGTCGTGACGGGCGTCGAGTTGTCCAGTCGGGATGTGCGGCCCGGAGACTTGTTTGCGGCCCTCCCCGGCGCGAACCAGCACGGTGCCGTGTTTGCCGACAACGCCCTCGTCGCGGGGGCGGTTGCAATCTTGACGGATGTCGCCGGAGCCGAGATTATTGCCGACGCCCCCGTCCCCGTTCTTGTCGTCGATTCACCTCGCGACATTCTCGGTGACGTCGCGGCTCATGTTTACGACTCGCAGGACGAGACCCGTCTCACGTTTGGCGTTACCGGAACCAATGGCAAAACGAGCATTGTGTACTGTCTCGCAGCGATCTTGGAGGCAATAGGCCTCACAACCGCGCTCAGTACCACCGCGCAACGACGAATCGGTGCCCAGGGAATCACGAGTGGGCTGACGACGCCGGAGGCGCCAGAACTGCACGCGTTTATGGCGCTTGCGCGCGAAGCGGGTGCTCAGGCACTGGCACTTGAAGTCTCGGCACAAGCGCTGACGCGCAGTCGAGTGTCGGGAATCCACTTCGACGTGGTGGGCTTTGCCAATCTGAGCCATGATCATCTGGACGACTACGCAACATTCGAGGACTACTTTGAGGCGAAATCTCGACTCTTTCGAAGTGGCGTCGCTGCTCGAGCTGTGGTTTGTGTTGACGACAACTGGGGACGCCGGCTCGCCGAGAACATCCAAATCCCGAGTACAACCATTGCGACTCGAGAAGACGTCGTGGCAGATTGGCGCGTTGAGATCCTTGGTGAATCTTTTGAGCGCACGACATTCCGGGTCTACTCCGACGACATCAGCATCGTCTCCCACATCCCTGTGCTCGGAGACTTTATGGCCCTCAACGCGGCGTTGGCCATTGTCATGGTGATTGAGTCCGGAATCGAGCCGGCGGACGTTGAGAAGGCAATTGGCGGATCGCAAGGGATTCCGGTCTACATTCCCGGGCGACTTGAAGTGGTTTCTGGTCCCGTTGGACCCGTCTTCGTCGTTGACTACGGGCACACGCCCGAAGCCTTTCGAGCGAGCCTGGAATCGCTTCGTCGCGTCACGCCGGGTCGAATCATCATGGTTTTCGGCGCTGATGGCGACCGTGATGTCGCCAAGCGATCAGAGTTGGGGGCAATCTCGGCCCGCCTCGCAGACATCGTCATCATCACCGACTACCACCCCCGGTCAGAAGATCCGGCACGCATTCGGGCAGCGCTCTTGGCTGGGGCGATCG
>JBIISS010000021.1:0-10144 GCA_044340895.1 Microbacteriaceae bacterium | reverse complement strand
ATGTGGATGTTCGTCGCCTTCGTCATCGTCGCGCTCATCGCATGGCTTCTCTGGGCGAATCCGCTCAAGATCGGCCCGAGCGCAGAGGCCCGTGACATCGGTCACACGGTTGTCGACTCCGGTACCGTCGTCGTCGATTTTTCGGTGACCGTGACGCCCGGTCATGAATTCGCTTGTGCGATTGAAGCGATGAACACGGGTTTTGCAATCGTGGGCTGGAAGGTGTTTACCTACCCGGCATCCGACGAACTCACCCAGACGCTTCAGGAATCAGTGAAAACGACAGAACCAGCGACGACTGGTTTTGTCACGTCTTGTTGGCTCACCTAGGCTGAATCCTATGTCTGAACAGCCAGCATCCTTCTTGACGCAAGACGCCTTTGACCGTCTCGCCGCCGAACTCGAGGAACTCTCGACTGTCAAGCGTGCGGATATTGTCAAGCGCATTGAGTCCGCGCGCGAAGAAGGCGACCTCAAGGAGAACAGCGGTTATCACGCTGCGAAAGACGAACAGGGTCGCATCGAGGCGCGCATTCGCGAACTCACCGAACGTCTCAAGCACGCCGTCGTGAGTGAGGCGCCCCAGAGCACCGGTGTCGTCGAAGCGGGAACGCTGATTACCGCAATCATCGCCGGTGACGAAGACAAGTTCTTGATTGGCAGTCGCGAGATTGCGGCCGGCACCGACTACAGCGCCTACAGCGAGAGCACCCCGCTTGCTCAGGCCATTGTCGGATTGAAGATCGGGGAATCGACGAGCTACACCGCGCCCAACGGCAAAGAGATCGCCGTCAAGATCGTAAACGTCGAAACGTTCACCGGCTAGCGACTCCTAGATGTCGTCGCTGATGCGAACCTTGTAACCCTCATCGCGCAGCTTCTTGATCACCTCTGCGCGATGTTCAGGTCCGCGCGTTTCGATGTGAAGTTCGAGTTCGACCTCGCTGATTTCGAACTTGCCGTGACGCGTGTGCAACACCTCGACAACGTTCGCGTTGGCATCGGCGACGAGCTGGGCAGTTCGGGCGAGCTGACCGGGGCGGTCGGGCAGCGAGATGCGAATCTTCAGGTAGCGCTCGCTCGCCGCGAGTCCGTGCGCAATGATGCGCTGCATGAGCAGTGGGTCAATGTTTCCGCCGGACAGTACGATCACGGTCTTGCCCGTGTTCTTGAGTTTTCCGGCGAGGATCGCCGCCACACCAACCGCGCCGGCCGGCTCGACAACGAGCTTCGCGCGCTCGAGCAGCATGAGCAGTGCTTTCGCCGTGTCGTCCTCGGAGACCGTGATGACCTCGTCGACCGCATCCTTGATGATGCTGAAGTTCAGTTCACCGGGAATGGCGACCGCGATTCCGTCGGCGATGGTGGGATGCACATCCACGCGCACGCGCTCCCCCGCGGCCAGCGACGGCGGATACGCTGCGGCGTTCTCCGCCTGAATTCCGATTACCTTGACGGTTCGTCCAAGCGTGGCTGCCTTCTGCTTGATGGCGCTCGCCAGACCTGAAATGAGACCGCCACCACCGATGGGCACGATGACGGTGTCGACGTCGGGAATCGCTTCGATGATTTCAAGACCGAGTGTTCCCTGACCCGTCACCACATCGTGATGATCGAATGGTGGGATGAACGTGGCGCCCGTCTCTTCGACTCGAGCGAGGGCTGCCTTCAATGCCTCGTTGAAGATGCCGCCCTCGAGAACAACCTCGGCCCCGTACTCACGTGTCGCTTCAAGTTTCGGAAGGGCAACGCCGTAGGGCATGAAGATGGTTGCCTTGATGCCGAGTTCGCGGGCCGCCAGAGCGACACCCTGAGCGTGGTTACCGGCGGATGCGGCGATCACACCTTTGGCACGTTCCTCCGGCGTCAAGTTCGACATGCGAAAGTACGCGCCGCGAAGCTTGTAGCTCCCGGTGCGCTGCAGATTTTCACACTTAAGAATGACTTCGCTGCCGAGCACGTTGCTCAAGTAACGCGAGGGCTCCATCGGTGTGACCTGAATAACGCGGTTAACGACCTCACGCGCTGCCTCGAATTGGGCAAGGGAAGGACCAGCGAACGTGTGGACAGGCATGAATGCAGTCTAAACGCCACTCACAAATTGACTAGAACTTGCCGCCCATTTCGAGCAGGCGGCGGATGCGCTCGCCAATCGGCGGGTGGGTCGAGAGTAGGCGCGCCGTCAGGCTGGGTCGCTCGGGGTCAGAGATCCACATGTGAGCCATGCTCGTCGACTGGCGTGCCATCGGTCGACCGTATTCGTTGAGTTTGTGCAACGCACTCGCCAACGCTTCGGGGTGACGCGTGGTCAGCGCGCCGGTCGCGTCTGCCAGGTATTCGCGTTGCCGCGAGATGGCCAATTGCACGAACATCGCGAGCAACGGAGCCAGGATGAATGCCAAGAGCCCGAAAATCATCACGATCGGATTTCCGTTTTCCCGGCTCCCGCGAGCGAAGAACGACATACGCAGAAGCATGTCGGCGATGAAGCCGATGGCCACGACGAGGCCGAACACAATCATCGAGACGCGAATGTCGTAGTTGCGAACGTGACCGATTTCGTGCGCCATGACACCTTCGAGTTCGGCGTCGGTCATGATGTCGAGAAGGCCGGTCGTCGCGGCGACGGCCGCATGCTGGGGGTCACGCCCCGTGGCAAAGGCATTCGGCGCTTCATCGTTGATGATGTAGACCTTGGGCATCGGGTTGCCGGTGGCGATACTCAGGTTTTCCACGATGCGATACAGGCGAGGATTATCGGCCTTCTGTATCTCAACTGCTCCTGACATTGACAACGCTTGAGAGCTCGCTGCCCAGTACTGAATCAGCGCGTAAAACGCAGCAATACCGACGACCCAGAACGTGATGGTGACGTCGCCATAGATATAGGACGCCAACCAACCGAGCGCGCCAATGATGACGACAAAGAAAAGGAGAATAAAAACGGTGTTCCGCTTATTCGCGGCAATGGCGGAGTACATGAACCTGGATTCGAGTTAGAACTGAACGCGTGGCGGTTCCTGCAGGCTGGCTGCGTCAGCCACGTCAAAGAACTCGCGCTTGCCGAAGCCGAGCCGCTTTGCCCAAATGTTGTTTGGGAACACCTGAATCTTTGTGATGAGCTCTCGCACGCCACCGTTGTAGAAGCGACGAGCCGCCTGAATCTTGTCTTCGGTGTCGACGAGTTCACCCTGCAACTGCAAGAAGTTCTGGCTCGCCTGCAACTGCGGGTATGCCTCGGCAACGGCGAAGATGCTCTTCAGTGCGGCCTGCATGTGGTTCTCGGCGACAGCAGCTTCAGCCGGACCATCGGCGGAGAGGGTTTCGGCGCGGGCCTTGGTGACTGCTTCAAATACACCGCGTTCGTGACTCGCGTATCCCTTAACTGACTCAATCAGGTTCGGAATCAGGTCGGCACGGCGCTTGAGCTGAACCGTGATGTCGCTCCATGCTTCGTCAACACGAACGTTAAGTGTGACGAGGGCGTTGTAAGTCGTCCAGAGATAAATGCCAACGACAAAAACGAGTGCGACAAGAATGACAATGAGAAGAATCGGATCCATGCCCCCATCGTACGAGCAAACGCTGACAACAAGCCGAACTTTTGTTGTGCGTGCGTAGACTTCACAGGTGAATCAGCCACGGGCGCACCGCACGCGCATCCACCCAGCGTGGATAGTTGCCGCAGTCGGCCTCATCGCCTTGATGGCTGCGTCGGGTTTTCGGTCAGCGCCTTCGATGCTCATGATTCCGCTCGAGGAGGAGTTCGGATGGTCGCGCACCGGAATGGGCCTCGCGATCGGCGTCAACATTCTGCTTTACGGCGTCATCGCACCATTTGCAGCTGCGCTGATGGAGCGTTTCGGAATCAGAATCGTGACGACCGTCGCACTGGTGCTCATATCGCTGGGCATGTTCGCGAGCATGTTCGCCGTGACCGAATGGCAACTCGTGCTGACCTGGGGCGTCATCGTCGGCCTCGGCACCGGTTCGATGGCACTCGTTTTCGTTGGGTCAATCGTCAATCTCTGGTTCAACAAACGCCAGGGTCTCGTCTCAGGCGTTCTCTCCGCCGGTCAAGCCACAGGCCAGCTCATCTTTTTGCCACTGATTTCAAACCTGATTCTGGTTTCGGGATGGCGTGAAGCCACGTTGGTCGTATCCGCCGTTGCCCTGCTCGCGGTGCCGGTCGTGTACTTCTTTCTGTGGAACTCACCGGCCGAACGAGGTCGCCTTCCCT
This sequence comes from Microbacteriaceae bacterium, assembly GCA_044340895.1. Taxonomy (GTDB): domain Bacteria; phylum Actinomycetota; class Actinomycetes; order Actinomycetales; family Microbacteriaceae; genus RFQD01. Next base: position 5,904 of record JBIISS010000021.1, on the reverse strand, counting down.
TCGGTGAATCGGGGGATAACCCGACCCGCGTAACCGCAGCTCAGGCGCGCGCAGCCCGACGAGCCGCAGCTGCCTCCGGCCCAAACGCGGCAATGCGCGCACTGCAGGCGTTGAAGATGGCGAGCAAGGTTCCGTCGTTTTGGGCGCTCGTCATTGGATTCGCGATCTGTGGCATGTCCACTAACGGACTTGTGGGTGCGCACTTTATTCCTGCGGCCCACGATCACGGCATGACCCAAATCGTGGCGGCGAGCTTGCTTGCGACCGTGGGTGTGTTCGATGTCATCGGCACAATCCTCTCGGGCTGGTTGACCGACCGCATCAACCCGCGAATCTTGTTGGCCATCTACTACGCCGGGCGTGGGCTGTCGTTGCTCGCGCTGCCGGTGCTGCTCACGGCCACACCTCAGCCCCCGCTCATCCTGTTCATCGTTTTCTACGGACTCGACTGGGTCGCCACGGTTCCACCCACGATGGCGATCTGCCGTGAGGTGTTCGGAGCGAAAGACGGCACCATAGTGTTCGGCTGGGTGTTCACTGCTCACCAGATTGGCGCCGCGATTGCGGCCGTGCTCGCTGGCGTCATTCGTGACGAGACCGGCGAATACACGCTGGCGTGGTTCTCGGCTGCCGCGCTGTGTGCGATTGCGGCTGCGGTGAGTCTCGGCATCAAGCGCGCGCCAGTGAAAGCCAAATCAGAAGCAAAGACAGCCTCGATTCACTGACGCCGCCTCGTTAGTCTTTTCACAACACCCACGAAACCCGTAAGGATCACCATGTCAGCTCTGCCTATCGTCGGACACTGGATTGACAATGCCGAGCACGTCTCGAAGTCGGGCCGCACGGCACCGGTCTTCGACCCCGCTCTCGGCGTTGCTACCAAAGAGGTTGCGCTGGCGAACGAAGCGGAAATCGCCGCTGCTATCGCATCTGCCAAGAAGGCTTTTCCTGCGTGGCGCAATGAGTCGCTCGCCAAGAGGCAAGCGATCATCTTCAACTTTCGTGAGCTGCTGAACGCTCGCAAGGGCGAGTTGGCCGAGATCATCACCGCTGAGCACGGCAAGGTGCTCTCCGACGCACTGGGTGAGATCACGCGCGGCCAGGAAGTCGTCGAGTTCGCCTGTGGCATCAACCAGATGCTCAAGGGCGACTACACCGAGAACGCATCCACGGGCGTCGACGTGTACTCCATTCGCCAGCCGCTCGGTGTCGTGGGCATCATCAGCCCATTCAACTTTCCCGCGATGGTTCCGATGTGGTTCTTCCCCGTCGCGATCGCGGCCGGAAACACCGTCGTGCTGAAGCCCTCGGAGAAAGACCCGTCGGCAGCCATCTGGATTGCGAAGCTGTTCAAAGAAGCGGGGCTGCCCGACGGTGTTCTCAACGTGCTCAACGGTGACAAGCTCGCCGTCGATGGTCTTCTCGAAAGCCCGGATGTTCAATCAATCTCGTTCGTGGGCTCGACGCCCATCGCGCAATACGTCTACGAGCAGGGCGCGAAGCACGGCAAGCGCGTTCAGGCCCTCGGTGGCGCGAAGAACCACATGCTCGTTCTGCCCGATGCCGACCTCGACCTGGTCGCCGACTCGGCCATCAACGCCGGCTTCGGCTCGGCGGGCGAGCGTTGCATGGCCATCTCGGTGGTCGTCGCTGTCGAACCGGTGGCGGATGCCCTCATCGCGAAAATCGTCGACCGCATGAAGACCCTGCGCACCGGTGACGGGCGCCGCGGGTGTGACATGGGTCCTCTCGTTACCGAGGTGCATCGCGACAAGGTGGCGAGCTACATCGACATCGCCATCGCCGACGGCGCGACCGTCGTGCATGATGGACGCGGTGACACATTCGACGGCGACCCCAACGGTTTCTGGCTCGGCCCCACGCTCATCGACAACGTGTCGACCTCGAGCAAGGTCTACACCGACGAAATCTTCGGCCCCGTCTTGTCTGTCGTGCGCGTGACGTCATACGACGAGGGCGTGCACCTCATCAACAACGGTGCATTCGGCAACGGCACGGCCATCTTCACCAACGACGGTGGAGCAGCGCGTCGATTCCAGAACGAAATCGAGGTCGGCATGATCGGCATCAACGTGCCGATTCCTGTTCCCGTGGCGTACTACTCGTTCGGCGGATGGAAGAACTCACTGTTCGGTGACACCAAGGCGCATGGCGCTGAAGGCGTTCACTTTTTCACCCGTGGCAAGGCCATCACCAGCCGTTGGCTTGACCCGAGCCACGGTGGCATCAACCTCGGTTTCCCCCAGAACTAGAACGACTCTCAACCGAAGAAGACTTGGAGAAGATTGTGTCTGAATCACCTCTGCTTCACCCCGCAGACAACGCCACCGTGCGAGAGGCCGACATGGGTAGCGTGTTCCACTCCTGGTCGGCTCAGGGTACGCTCGCGCCGTTTGTCATTGCGGGCGGTCTCGGCAGTCGCATCTGGGACTACGAAGGCAACACCTACCTCGACTTCTCGAGCATGTTGGTAAATGTCAACATCGGGCACCAGCATCACAAGGTGATTGCAGCGATTAAGGCGCAGGCGGATGTTCTGACCACCGTAGCTCCAGCACACGCCAACAACATGCGCGCGTTGGCGGCGCAGAAGATTCTGTCGCACACACCAAAGCAGTTCAACAAAATCTTCTTCACGAACGGTGGAGCTGACGCCAACGAGAACGCCATCCGTATGGCGCGCATCCACACCGGACGCGACAAGGTGATCTCGTTCTACCGCTCGTACCATGGCAACACCGGGGCAGCCATCGTGTCGACTGGCGACTGGCGGCGCATCCCGAATGAATACTCTCGCGGCCACAAGCACGTCTTCGGTCCGTATCTGTACCGCTCGGAATACTGGTCGACCACTCCAGAACAAGAGACCGAACGGGCACTTCACTTCTTGGAGCGCACGATTCAGGCCGAGGGTCCCAACGGTATTGCCGCCCTCTTGATTGAGACGGTTCCCGGCACGGCTGGCATCTTGCTTCCGCCTCCCGGCTACTTGGCTGGTGTTCGCGCACTATGCGACAAATACGACATGCTCTTGATTCTTGACGAGGTGATGTGCGGTTTCGGACGAACCGGCGAATGGTTCGCCTTTAATGCGTTTGACGTCGTGCCTGACCTGATTACCTTCGCCAAGGGCGTCAATTCGGGATACATCCCCGTCGGCGGTGTCATCATCAGCGACGCGATTGCGCACACCTTTACCGAACGCGTCTTCCCCGGCGGGCTCACCTATTCGGGTCACCCCCTCGCATCTGCAACGATCGTCGCCACGATCGAAACGATGGAGGACGAAAAGGTCGTTGAAAACGCAAAGCACATCGGTGCAACCGTTCTGGGCCCCGGCCTCGAGGCGCTGAAAGCAAAGCACTCCATCATCGGTGAGGTGCGTGGAGCCGGCGTGTTCTGGGCAGTCGAGTTCGTTACAGACCAGGCGACCAAGCAACCGGTTGATGCGGCGTGGATGGGCAAGCTCAGGTCGGCGTTGCTTGCCCACAAGCTCCTCCCGTTCATGGCGGATAACCGCCTGCACGTGGTGCCCCCGTGCGTCGTGACGGAGGACGAAGCCCGTGAGGGTCTTGCCATTATCGACACTGTGTTGGGAGAGCTAACCTAGGAGAGTGTCTGGGCCAAGCGACGTTCTGATGTGGGCGTCTTCAGAGCGAAATCGTCAGCAGTTTTCCGTCGAAAGTTTGGCACTCTCCGATTCGAAAGAGTGGTCTTTGCTCAATGGTCGAATCGTCCACGAGTCGGGACGATTCTTCGAAGTGCGCGGAATGGAATGGGTCGACGCACGACGAGACTTCGTGTGCTCGCCGTTCATTCTCCAACCTGAGGTTGGGATTCTCGGCGTCATGCTCATGGACCGTGACGGCGAAACACGGGTTTTATTCGACGCAAAGTTCGAGCCGGGGAATGTCCACGGCGTAGATATTGCTCCCTGTTTCCAGGCGACGAAATCCAATTTTGAGCAAGCCCATGGCGGTGCAGCTCCGGCTCTGTCTGAAATTTTTCTGTCTGAAGAGAATTGGCACACCCACGTTCGGCAATCTGAACAAGGAACGAGATTCCTCCGGAAGTGGAATGAGAATGTCGTCGTCATTGCGGATGACGACGTGGAGATTTCTCAATCGATGCGCTGGTGCACGCTCCCTGAGCTGAGTTTGCTCCTTCGAACAAGCCACATGCTCAACACGGATGCTCGGTCTGTCATCGCGACAAGTGATTGGAAACTCTGGTTCTCGCCAGAAGAACCACCGCCTCTCCCGCACGAGTCACGTTTCTCGCTTGCATTACGAAAAGCTCTCGTAATGCCGATTCAAACAAATCTGGAAGAAACGGCCTCACAGCTACTGGCTAAGTGGGCAGAAGATCACACATTTGACTCACTCGAAGTTCCGCTTGTCAGTGCCCCGCAGGGGCTTCGCGTCGATTCGTCGGCGACAGTGGGTGACATTGGAATTTCGCACCACCAGGTTTCGGCGGACAGCCGCGAGCGAGCCAGCTGGGATCAGCCCCTGATTGGCGGCACGCGCGCCAGCCAAGAGGTGCTCCTCTGCACTATTCGTGATGGTGTTCCACATTTTTGTTTCTCTCCCGTGAGCGAAATTGGGCTCGAGAGACCCCAATTTGGCAATTCGATCAGCACCTTCGATCCTGCTCGCTCTCAACCGCTCGATTACTCCGACTCCACGAGTTCACGGCTCATCAACTCGAGCGCACTAATGTGTTCAATTACTCAAAGCGACGAAGGCGGCCGTTTCAACCGGCAGGTCGTAACGTACTCGATTCGCTTTCTTGGCGACAGCGAGCCACTTGCAGAAATGGGGTCAGATGCCATCTGGTTCTCCGTATCTGAAGTTGCCCATCTGTCTAGACTGCCCGGTTACTTCACGAACGAAGCGAGAACAACCATTTCGCTGATTGTGGGGCTCCTGTGAGGAGCAAAGAATTCTCGGAAGCCGCCATCCTGACCGTGAAAGAAATGCCGGCTAGCGTGCAGCACTTTGCCCATTTCATGATGGACTACTTCGTTCACGTCGCACTCTGGTGTCACGAGCATCCCTCAACACCTGTGGTTGTGCGGGATTGTGGGCCCTGCACTCCATGGTTTGAACTACTTCCGGCAGGGAATCGCGTCACCGTTTTGCCACTGAGCGACGTCAAGAAACTCTCGTCGTTGTATCCGGACAATGTTCACGTGATGCCGGGCGCCGGTCAATTTGCCGTGCCCGGGCATTCCGACAGGCTCCCAGTATTTCGCACCATGTTCACGACGCAAGTTGAGCCCAAGGGGCGAAATCGTGTGATGGCAACACGTTCAATGTCACCGAGTTTCTACTCTTCGCCCGAAAGCGAGCGGCGGGGTTCTGGACCTCGCAGACGCAGAATTGGTAATGAAGATCAACTCGCACGTCTGCTCAACCGCTGGTGGTCGTTCACCGTGGTTGAGTTTTTTCAACTGAGCCCCCGCGAAGCGGTGACCAGAATGTCCTCGTGTTCCGTGTTCTTTGCCCAGCGCGGAGCCGCGCTCATGAACCTGCTGTTCATGCCACCCGGAGCTACCGTCATTGAAGTGCTGCCCCAGGAATTCAGCTCGAATAAAGGACACGCGGACCTTTACCGCCGAGCGTGTGGTCATCTCGGGCTTCGCTACATGCGAATAACGCAAAAGTCACAGTTCGCTCGTGTTGCCCCCCTTCGAGTCGTTCTCGTCTTGGCAAAACTCAAGATTGCGCCGAAAGCTCGATGGTCGGTTGGTTCGAAGCATTGACAGCAAACCCACTTTCTCGTCATCAGCGCAGGGCATGGCTACGAAGGACGGGTGGCTAGGCTTTCGACGTGAACACCGGAAACTTCTCCGATGCCACCATCATGGTGGCGGAGACT
>JBIISS010000194.1:0-2942 GCA_044340895.1 Microbacteriaceae bacterium | reverse complement strand
GAGGCGGCGCGAACCGATGCCGGCGCAGAAGTTGCTTCAGCTGGTGTCGAACCCCAAGCGACCCCCGCCCCGTCGCAGGCACTTGCGGTTCCATCAGATGCACCCCAATCGGGAAAGACCCGAGTATCACCAGTGGTGCGAAAACTGGCCGCAGATCTCGGTGTCGACCTCTCGTCAATATCGGGTTCGGGTGCAGGCGGACTGATTCAGCGAGCGGATGTTGAGGCCGCCGCTCAATCCCCGGCACAGACCGCCCCGAGTATTTCTCCCGATGTCGACCGTATAGAGGTACCAGCCTTGCGGCGCGCGATCGCTCGACGGCTCACCAAGTCAGTGCAAACCATCCCACAGTTCTCCCTGAGAGCAGATCTCGATGCGACACTGGCCAAGCGAACAATCGCGAGCGCCGGAGGGGGACTCACGTACACTCACCTCGTGCTTCGGAACGTTGCTCGTGCGCTGCGTGAGCATCCGACCATGTTGCGCATCTGGGATGACAACGGTCCCACGTATCGCACGCTCTCTCACGCTCACGTAGGCATGGCCGTTGCAGGTGATGACAGTCTCTACGTCGTGACGATTCCCGAACCCGATGTTTTGGGCGTGAGTGCACTCGTTGGCGTGGTGGCTGGCGCTGCCGAGCGGGGGCGAATGGGAACGCTGTCGAAGGACGATCAACTGCCTGCTGCGATCGCCGTGAGCAACCTCGGCATGTTCGGAGTTGAGTCGTTCGAAGCCATCATTGACCCCGACCAGACAGCCATTCTCGCGGTTGGCGCGGTGCGCGACTCGGTGGTCTCAGTTGACGGAGAGATGCGAGTCGCGCCCACCATGACCGTGAACCTCAGCTGCGATCATCGGTCGGTGGACGGCGCGCAAGCGGCGAAATTTCTTCGCACTTTTCGCACATACTTCGAGACAGACCCCGCGGGACCGTCTTCATCTTCGGGGGCAGAGTAATGGTCTCGAACCTCTGGGACGACGCGCATCCCGGAGCAACGGGAACACTTCTGGACCAGAGGGTTTATTCGTCACGGTTGCTCGGGATGGACCCCAATCTCGTCTTGCATGGAGGGGGCAACACGTCGGTCAAGTTAGAGGGCAACGATGTGTTTGGAGTGTCCGAAGACCTACTACTCGTCAAGGGAAGTGGGTGGGATCTGGCTACAATCGAGCCCGCTGGCTTCACCCCGCTGCTCCTCGACCCTGTTCGACGGCTCGGCGACCTTGACGCGTTATCCGACACCGAAATGGCCCATCAGCTAGCGCGCTATCGAACCAACCCAAGTGCCCCCAGTGCGTCCGTCGAGGCGATTCTGCACGCCCTCCTCCCCTACCGCTTCGTTGATCACACTCACGCTGACGCGATAGTGACACTGAGCAATACGAAGGACGGAGAGCGGTTGCTAAAGTCTGCGCTCGGTGAGTCGATACTCGTGCTTCCGTATGTCATGCCGGGTTTCGATCTGGCAAAACTCGTCGCCTCGATTCTTCCGGATCTCGGCCCTGACATTCACGGCATCATTCTGATGAATCACGGTATCTTCACCTTCGGAGAGTCCGCGAAAGAGTCCTACGGAAGAATGATTGATTTCGTTGACCGAGCTGAAACGGCGGCAAACCTGGGCAAACGCAGAGGGAGCGCCAGGCCCGCGTTGCCCGCAGGAATTGAGCGCCGTGTCGCGATTGCGGAGCTTCGCGGAGCTATCTCTGACGCAGCAGGTGGGTCCATGCTGCTGACGGTAAGTGACGATGAGGCGAGCCTCGCGTTCGCTCAACGTGAGAACGTCGCAGAACTGTCCAAGCGGGGGCCAGCTACGCCCGACCACGTGCTGCGAACGAAACCTTTTCCTCTAGTTGGTAACTCGGTAGACAGCTTCGTGTCCGACTATCGTGCTTACTTCGATCGCTATGCTTCCACTGCTCGAACGCCGGTTGACATGCTGGACCCCGCACCACGGGTCGTACTGCACGAAAGCCTAGGTTTGCTTGCAGCGGGCCGCACGGCTTCGGAGGCTCGGATTGCGAGGGACATTTACCGTCACACAATCTACATCATCGACGCCGGTGAGGAACTCGGAGGCTATCGGACTCTGGACCCTCAAGCGGTGTTCGACGTGGAGTACTGGGATCTCGAACAAGCCAAACTCAAGCTCGCCGGCCCCGCAAAATCGCTGAGTGGTCGAGTAGCTCTCGTAACGGGGGCCGCCAGCGGCATCGGTCGAGCTATCGCCGGGCGGTACTTGCAGGAAGGTGCGGCTGTGGTCGGGCTCGACGTGAATCCGGAAGTTGAATCGACTTTTGCGGGCCCATCATGGCTCGGTTTGCGCTGCGATGTCACGGATACGGCTCAGCTGACCGGTGTGCTCGATAGCGTCTCCAATGTCTTCGGCGGGCTGGATATCTTGGTACTCAACGCGGGCATCTTTCCCGCGGCATCCCCGGTTGACGGCATGTCACTGGAGTTGTGGAACCGTGTGATGCGAGTCAATCTTGACTCGGCAATGGAATTGTTGCGCGAGGCCCACCCCATGTTGCGACTGTCCTATGGCGGCGGTCGTGTGGTCGTTATCGGTTCCAAGAATGTTGCTGCGCCGGGACCCGGAGCCGCGGCATACTCCGCGTCGAAGGCCGCGCTGACACAGCTGGCTCGAGTAGTCGCCCTGGAATGGGCGTCCGATCCGGTTCTCGTCAACATTATTCACCCGGACGCCGTGTTCGACACCGGACTGTGGGGCGGGGGCGTTCTCGAGGCCCGCGCTGATCATTACGGCATGTCCGTCGACGACTATCGCCGACGCAACCTGTTGCACGTCGAAGTCACCAGCTCGGACGTCGCCGAGTTGGCTCTCGCCATGGTCGGCCCAGCCTTTGCCAAAACGACCGGTGCGCAGGTCCCCATTGACGGCGGCAACGAGAGGGTCATTTAGCGTTCTCGACCG
>JBIISS010000192.1:0-2955 GCA_044340895.1 Microbacteriaceae bacterium | reverse complement strand
TTTCGACGAACGGCCCAGATGATGGCTTTTGCCAAAATCAGAAGCGGCGACACCTTCACTCCGGCAAAGTCCGTCGAGTCCTTCAAGCGCTTGACGAATTCCATCGTGCGCGTGGCATCCACGTCGACAAACACCGAGACGTGCGGGGCGGTGAAGGCGCTCTGCACCATCGCGGTGGCAATAGCCTTACGAACACCTTTGACGGGGATACGCTCCTCGCGATCGGCAGACCACTCGGGTGTCTCAATGTTGCGGAAGACGCTGGCTTGTTGTGCGTGGCGGATGACGTCATCTCGGGTGACCTCTCCGGCAATCCCCGTGGGTTCAACCGTTGCAAGATCGACGTTCAGATCTTTGGCCAATTTGCGAATCGGTGGTTTCGCAATAACGCCCAGTGACTCAACAATGGGCAGGGCCGCACGCTTCGGCGCCTGGGTCCCGGCCGGAGGTACTGGCGCGGCGGCAGGCGTCGAACCTGATCCCGGACGGCGGCGGCGGGTCGGGCCGTGGCCGCCCGTTCCATAACCAACAAGAACGCTCCCCGACTTTTCTTCGTTTGCGTCTTTCGCTCCGTCAACTTCGGTGTCATCGGTAACGAATATCTCGTTAGACATGGCTGCCTGCGCGAGCGTGGGTGTCGGAGACGTCAGTTGCTGGGGTCCATCCGATTCAATCGTGATGATGGCGGTACCAACCTCGACCGTGTGGCCTTCCGCAACGAGTATTTCGCCCACGGTGCCAGCAAATGGCGACGGCAATTCGACAAGCGACTTGGCGGTCTCAATCTCAACGAGCACCTGGTTGACGTCAACAACGTCACCGGGCTTGACCTTCCACGACACGATCTCGGCCTCGGTCAGGCCTTCCCCGACGTCGGGCAGATAGAACTTGGATGCGCTCATCGCAATTCTCCTAATAGCTCAACGCTCGGTCGACCGCGTCCAAAATGCGATCGGCGTCTGGAAGGTATACGGCCTCTTGCTTGGCCGGTGGGAATGGGGTGTCGAAAGCAGAAACACGCAAGACCGGCGCTTCGAGCAAGTAGAACGACCGCTCGTGAACCGTGGCAGCAATTTCGCTACCCACCGAAGCAAAGCCCGGGGCCTCTTGTGCGACGACGAGACGACCCGTCTTCGCAACGGACGACAAAATTGGCGCGTAGTCGATGGGGGAAATCGAGCGAAGGTCAATGACTTCGATGCTCGTGCCCTCTCCTGCCGCAACATCTGCGGCTTGCAGCATCATGCTGACCATCGCGCCGTGACCGACAAGCGTGACGTCGGTGCCCTCTCGAACGACGCGGCTCGCGTGCAACGGGTATCCCGAAGCCGACATGTCGACGTCACCCTTGGGCCAGTAGCGGCTCTTGGGTTCGAAGAACATCACCGGGTCATTGCTTGCAATTGCCTCTTGAATCATCCAGTAGGCGTCGTGAGGGTTGCTCGGGCTGACCAATCGGAGGCCTGGCGTGTGAGCGAAGTAGGCCTCCGGGCTTTCTTGGTGATGTTCAACCGCACCAATGTGTCCGCCGTAGGGAACCCGGATGACCACGGGCATGCTCAACGCGCCTTCGTGGCGGAATGTCATCTTTGCGAGCTGCGAGGTGATCTGATCAAACGCCGGATAGATAAAGCCGTCGAACTGAATCTCGACAACGGGTCGATATCCGCGCATGGCAAGCCCGATCGCCGAACCGACAATCCCCGACTCGGCCAGTGGGGTGTCAAGAACTCGATGCTCACCAAATTCGGTCTTGAGGCCCTCCGTGACTCGAAAGACGCCACCGAGCGTGCCGATGTCTTCGCCCATGAGCAAAACCTTCGGGTCCGCCGCCATGGCGGCCTGAAGGCCCAAATTGATGGCTTTCGCGAGAGGGAGATTCTGCACGCTCATGCCTGTGCCTCTTCCTCGAACGACGCGTCATACGCGGCCAACCACTGGCGCTGTTCGTCCATGAGAACGTGCGGCTCGGAATAGACCGAATCGAACATGCTGCTCGAGTCGAGTCCGGTCAATTCAACGGTGCGTCGACGAATGTCCGCCGCGAAATCAGCTGCTTCCTGATGCACTTCGGCAAAGAATTTTTCTTCGGTTCCGCTGGCCTTGAGGAACGTTTCGAGACGCGCAATGGGGTCTTTCTTGATCCAGTCTTGCAACTCGGCGTCACTGCGGTACTTGGTCGGATCATCACTCGAGGTGTGCGCACCAATTCGGTACGTGTGTGCCTCAATCAGGCTCGGCCCTTTGCCGCTGCGGGCATCATCCATATGCTTGGCGGTCACCGCGAAGCTTGCAAAGACGTCGTTGCCGTCAATCTGGGTTCCCGGAACACCGAATCCTTCGCCACGGGTGTAGAGCGGAACGCGTGCCTGCACGCTCACCGGAACCGAAATCGCCCAGTGATTGTTCTGAATGAAGAAGACCTGCGGAGTCTGGTAGCTCGCGGCGAACACGAATGCCTCGCTGACGTCACCCTGGCTCGTCGCTCCGTCGCCGAAGTACACAATGACGGCCTGATCTTTGTCGGGTTTGCCCGTGTTCGTGGCTCCATCGAACTTGATGCCCATGGCGTAGCCGGTCGAGTGCAACGCGTGCGATCCGATGACCAAGGTGTAGATGTGGAAGTTCTTGTGCTTCGGGTCAAACGGGTCCCACCCACCGTGGGTGAATCCCTTGAACTGCCGAATGATGTTAATCAAGTCGACGCCACGAATGTGAGCGATGGCGTGCTCGCGATAGGCCGGAAAAATGTGGTCTTGGTCTTTCGTCGCGAATGCAGAACCAACCTGTGCGCCCTCTTGACCGTGACTCGGCACCCAGAGCGCCAGCTGTCCCTGACGTTGCAGGTTCGTCGCCTCGGTGTCGTAGCGGCGCACGGTAACCATTTCGCGGTAAAACTTGCGGTAATCCGCATCCGTCAATTTCTCGAAATACGGCAAAAACTCCTCGGCGGAT
>JBIISS010000193.1:0-2955 GCA_044340895.1 Microbacteriaceae bacterium | reverse complement strand
CACGTCGTCTAAAGCAACCCACTCCAGGGCGATGCTCTCGCCATCGTTGATCGACGGCTCAAAGTGGTTTTCTGCCTCGACCACGACGGTGGTGTAGGTCCACTCCCCATCGATGACGGGCATGGTGACGACGAATTCGTGAAGCACAGTGACACCGTCGTGAGGAACACCGGCTTCTTCGTGCGCCTCGCGAAGCGCGCCAGCTACCGCATCTTCGCCCTGCCGGCGTGCGCCCCCGGGAATACCCCACGTGCCGCCATTGTGACTCCACGCTGCGCGGTGCTGCAGCAAAACGCCGTGGTCGCGGTGAAAGACAAGAACGCCGGCGGCGCCAAAAGCACCCCAGTACTTCTGACCGGATTCCGCATAGACCCACGCATCGCCCGGATCCCGCAGGTGCGCAGGCGGCAAGGGCGGTGGCACCGGGTTGTCCGGCGACCAATCCTGTGGCCCGTGACCATCCGGCACCCGAGTCATTACTTGCGGGCCCGCTTCTCGCGCACGCGCATGTTGACGTTGACCGGGGTTCCTTCAAAGCCGAACACCTCGCGCAACCGGCGTTGAATGAATCGGCGATAGCCGGCATCCAAGAAGCCCGTCGTGAAGAGAACGAACGTCGGCGGGCGCGTCGACGCTTGCGTGCCAAACAAGATTCGGGGCTGCTTGCCGCCACGAACGGGGTGCGGATGCGCTGCCGTGAGTTCGGCCAAGAACGCGTTGAACTTTCCGGTGGCAACGCGGGTGTCCCACGATTCGAGCGCAAGCTCGAGAGCAGGTACGAGCTTCTCCAGGTGGCGTCCGGTTCGGGCGGAGATGTTCACTCGCGGAGCCCACGCAACGTGCGCCAAGTCCTGTTCGATTTCGCGTTCGAGGTATCGACGACGGTCATCGTCGAGAAGGTCCCACTTGTTGAACGCGAGCACCAGCGCGCGACCCGATTCGAGAACGAGATCGATGATGCGCACATCCTGCTCGCTGATTTGTTCCGACACGTCCAAAACGACAACCGCGACCTCGGCCTTTTCAAGGGCTGCGCTCGTACGAAGCGTGGCGTAGAAGTCTGCACCGTGCTGCAGGTGCACACGGCGACGAATACCCGCAGTGTCTACGAAGCGCCAGACCTTGCCGCCGATTTCAACTTGCTCATCAACCGGGTCACGCGTGGTGCCCGACATTTCGTTGACGACAACGCGCTCTTCACCGGCGGCCTTGTTCAGCAGGCTCGACTTGCCCACATTTGGTCGACCGATAATGGCAACGCGACGAGGGCCGCCAACTTCTTGCTTCGCAACGGCAGAGACTTCGGGTAGCGCACCGACGACGAGGTCGAGCATGTCTGCGACACCACGCCCGTGAAGTGCCGAGACGGGATACGGTTCGCCGAGGCCAAGTGACCAGAGTGCGGCCGCATTTGGCTCCTGACGCATGTCGTCCACTTTGTTGGCAATCAAATAGACAGGAATCTTCGTCTTGCGTAGCAGGCGAACGACGTGCTCGTCAGTTGCCGTCGCTCCGACATTGGCGTCAACAACGAAGAGAACAGCGTCGGCAAGGTCGATGGCGACTTCGGCCTGAGCTGCAACGGATGCGTTGATGCCCTTCGCGTCAGGTTCCCAGCCACCCGTGTCGACGAGTGTGAAGTTGCGCTCGTTCCATTCCGACTTGTACGAAACGCGGTCACGAGTCACGCCAGGCGTGTCTTCGACCACCGCTTCACGACGCCCCAAGATGCGGTTGACCAAAGCGGATTTTCCCACGTTGGGTCGACCCACCACGGCGAGCACCGGTAACGCCGGAAGGTAGGTGATTTCATCCGGATTCTCGGTAACGGCCTCGAGAATGTCGAAGTCGTCGTCTTCGAGGTCATACTCTTCGAGACTCGCGCGAAGAGCGGTCGATCGCGCAAGCGCAATCTCGTCGTCGAGTTCATCAAGCGCGCCGGTCAGGCTCTCAAGCTCACCCGGTGCCTCGACGATGTCGGCATCCGCGTCATCCGCCGGCCCATGGTCATTCATCTTTTCGCTCATTACGCTCCGCCTGCCCGGATGAGGCCGACGACAGCGGCGATGGTTTCTTCATAGGTCAAATCGGTCGAATCAACGGTGGACACACCGTCGGCGGCAACCATGAATTCCGACACCTTGGCGTCGGCCTTGTCGCGCGCCGTCAAGGCGGCAGCTGTTGATTCAGCGGCGACTTCTGTCGCTGCCGGCAATTCGGCGGCGCGACGCGAGGCTCGCGCTTCTTCTGACGCCGTGAGCAGGATGCGCACCGGTGCGTCAGGAGCAACCACGGTGGTGATGTCGCGACCTTCAACGATGATTCCGGGGCGGTCAGTCGAGTCGATAATCGAGTGGAAAACGGAGTTCACGTGAGAACGAACGGCGGGAACGCGCGCGACCGTGCTGACGGCGCCCGTCACCGAGTTTTCGCGGATCGCATCCGTCACGTCGACACCGTCAACACTGAAGGTGACGGCGTCAGGGTTTGTGCCACACCGGTACGCGAACGAGTCGAGAGCAGAAACAATGCTCGCCTCGTTCTCAAGGTCAACGCCCGAGTTCAGCACGTGCCAGGTCACCGCGCGATACGCAGCACCCGTGTCGAGGTAGGCGAAACCGAGTTCGCGGGCGGCGGCCTTGCTCACGGAAGACTTGCCGCTTCCGGCCGGACCATCCACGGCAACGACGAATGCATTCATCGCGCAACCCTCCATCCGCGTTGTTCCAAATCAACGACGAGCCGGTCGACCGCTTCGGGCACGACACTGAACTCGACGGTTCCCATCTGCGCACCGGGAGCGTGCTCCAGGTTTAGGTCTTCAAGGTTGATGGCGAGTTCGCCGATGTCAACGAGCAGATTTGCGAGCTGGCCGGGTCGATCATCAATCAGCACGGTCACGCTGCTGAACGTGCGGTTTTGTCCGTGCTTGCCGGGCAAACGAGAAACGCCCTC
>JBIISS010000191.1:0-2969 GCA_044340895.1 Microbacteriaceae bacterium | reverse complement strand
ATGTGACCCAGCGGAGACTAATTCCGGGGTAAATCCCCTCAAGAATTAATTTCCGTTAGTGGTTCCCGGTCCATTTGTCGTTTCAAGGAAGCACAGAATATGTCGAACAACATTGACCACCTGATGAACGAAGACCGACGGTTCGCCCCGTCACCGGATTTTTCGGCCAAAGCCGTCGCGCAAGCAGACCTCTACGCCGAGGCACAGCGTGACCGACTGGCGTTCTGGAAAAACCAGGCAGAATCCCTCGTCAGCTGGCATAAGCCCTTCACACACGTGCTCGATTGGACGAACGCCCCGTTTGCCCGGTGGTTCGACGATGGCGAGCTCAACGTCGCCTACAACTGTCTCGATCGACACGTCGAAGCAGGCCGCGGCGATCGCGTCGCGTTTCACTTCGAAGGTGAACCCGGCGATTCCAGATCAGTCACCTATGCCGAACTGACCGACGAGGTCAAGCGCATATCCAACGCCCTCACAGACCTCGGGGTTACCGCTGGCGATCGAGTCGCAATCTACATGCCGCACATCCCCGAAGCCGCGGCGGCCATGTTGGCCTGCGCACGAATCGGTGCGCCACACTCCGTCGTCTTCGGTGGATTCTCGGCCGAAAGCCTTCGCAGTCGAATCGACGATGCGCAGGCCACGGTCGTCATCACCGCAGACGGTGGCAACCGCAAAGGCAAGGTCTTGCCGTTGAAGCCCGTGGTGGATGCCGCACTCGCGGCCAGCGACACCGCGCCAGCCCAGACCACCGTCCGCCACGTGGTTGTCGTGAATCGATGTGGCAACGAAATCGATTGGCACGAGGGTCGCGACCACTGGTGGCACGACCTGCGCGACAACGCCAGCCCCGAGCACACGCCACAAGGATTCTCCGCGGAGCATCCGCTCTTCATTCTCTACACGAGCGGCACCACGGGTAAGCCAAAGGGGATTCTGCACACCACCGGCGGATATCTCACTCAGGCCGCCTTCACGCACCGCAATGTATTCGATCTGCGGCCCGAAAGCGACACCTACTGGTGTACCGCGGATGTGGGTTGGATTACTGGTCACACCTATGTGGTCTACGGGCCGCTCGCCAACGGAGCGACCAGCATCATGTACGAGGGCACCCCCGACACGCCTCACGCTGGGCGTTGGTGGGAGATTGTCGAGAAGCATCGTGTGACTCAGCTCTATACGGCGCCGACGGCGATTCGAACCTTCATGAAGATCGGACCACAGGTTCCCGAACAGTTCGACCTGTCAAGCCTGCGCTTGCTCGGTTCGGTCGGTGAACCCATCAATCCGGAGGCGTGGATTTGGTATCACGATGTCATCGGCGGCGGCACGACACCCATCGTCGACACGTGGTGGCAAACCGAAACGGGAGCGATCATGATCTCCGCCCTTCCCGGCATCACGACGCTGAAACCGGGCAGCGCCCAAACTCCCCTGCCAGGAATATCAATTGCGATTGTCGAAGACGATGGCACTCCGATCACGAACGAGGATGGGGGTCTGCTCACGATCACCGAGCCGTGGCCGTCGATGTTGCGAGGAATTTGGGGCGACCCCGATCGCTTCGTGGAAACGTACTGGGAGAAATTCGGCACCATGTATTTCGCCGGCGACGGTGCTCGCAGAGATGCCGACGGGGATGTGTGGCTCCTCGGCCGCGTTGACGATGTGATGAACGTCTCGGGTCACCGACTTTCGACAGCAGAAATCGAGTCTGCCCTCGTCGCGAACCAGATGGTTGCCGAGGCTGCCGTCGTGGGCGCTGCCGACGACGTCACCGGCCAGGCGGTTGTTGCCTTCGTGATCATCAAGTCGAGTCACGTCGATGACATGCCTCCCGCCGAGCAAAGCGCGGCTTTGCGTGCACACGTGGCCACGCAGATCGGAGCCATTGCCCGACCCGCGAAGGTCTATCTCGTTGCTGAGTTACCCAAGACGCGAAGTGGAAAAATCATGCGCCGACTTCTGCGTGACGTTGCAGAAGGTCGACCCATTGGCGACACAACGACGCTGACGGATCCAGCCGTGCTGAGCATCATCAACGCCCAGGTGCACTAGCTACGTGAAGGCAACGATAATCTCGACCTCAACCGGCGCGTCGAGCGGCAGCACGGAAACACCCACGGCAGAGCGTGCGTGACGACCCGCGTCTCCAAAAATCTCGACGAGGGTTTCGGATGCGCCGTTGATGACACCGGGTTGACCCGTGAATCCGGGGTCAGAGGAGACAAAACCCGTCACCTTAACAATCTGCGTGACACGGTCGAGCGACCCGATGGCTGACTTGACCGCGGCGAGCGCGTTGAGCACGCACGTGCGTGCGAAGTCTTTCGCGTCTTCCGCGGGCACGAGCCCGTGTCCGTCTCCCACCTTGCCCGTGGCTGGCAGGGCACCTGCCACGAATGGGAGCTGACCGGCAGTAAAGACCAAGTCGCCATGAATCATTGCGGGGACGTACGCCGCAACCGGCGGAACGAGCTCCGGTAAGTCAATGCCGAGCTCCGCCAAACGCGCTTCAATATTTGCCATGACCCAAGCCTAGGTCAGCGCCGTTTCTCGGGTGGCGCTCAGACGCCTAGTTAGGCGACAGGGCGCTTGAAGTACGCCACGAGACCGCCCTCGGGGCCCGTCACGATCTGCACGAGTTCCCACCCGTCGATTCCCCAAGTGTTGAGAATCGCCGTTGTGTTGTGAATCATCAGCGGTGTCGTTGCATATTCCCACGTGACCATCGCTGGCGCTCCTCGCTATCGGGTAGTTCCCAAGTTTTTCGGGATACGCTTTATCTTATGTTTGCCAAGGCACCCAAGTCTGTCCGTCAGACCGGCGGAATCGTCACTCTCGTCGGAATGAGCGCAGTAGCGGCTGTTCTCGTCGCTGCCTCAGTCACTCCCGCAATGGCCGTCACAGGGCTTGCAGCCAACAGCACCCTCGGCATCTTTGACAATCTCCCCGACTACTTG